>JAFUYV010000246.1 GCA_017476945.1 Fretibacterium sp. | reverse complement strand
GGCGTCGAAAGGCCGCGGAGCTTCGCCTCAATATGCTGCGTGCCCACGCCGCCGACCCAGATGGACGCCTGGGGATTGGCCCTCTCGGCCTCCAGACGGGCGATCGCCTCGCCGCCGGACAGGCGCACCCATTCGACCTTGATGCCGGTCTCCGCCTCAAAGGCGTCGAACAGCGCCTTGGCCAGGGGCTCCTCCATCGTGGTGTAGGCCTTGACGACCTCAGCGCTCCACGCCGCGCTCACCAGCAGCAGCACCGCGCACAGAGCCAACGCAAACTTCCTCATGACAATTCCTCCTTAAATTGAAATAACGGATAGCTGTTATTTTAGCACCTCTCCACGTTTTTGTGGGTTTTTGTGGCCGCGAATTTCAGGGACGTTTTGGTACGCGCAAATAAAGAGGTTCCCCCTTCCCCTGGCCCCAAAATTACGATAAGATTAAGGAAAACGACAGGGAGAGGATGTCCTTGGAGACACAGATGGAGAATAGATACCGGCTTGGGGAACGCGTCATCGGCGATGGAAGCCTGACGGTGATGGCGGGGCCCTGTTCCCTTGAGAGCCTGGAGCTGGGCATGACGGTTGCGCGGGCGATGAAGGCGCTCTGCGAGGAGCGGGGTCTGCTCTACGTGTTCAAGGCCTCGTTCGACAAGGCCAACCGCACCTCTATCCACACCTGGCGCGGGCCGGGGATGGAAAAGGGCCTGAGCCAGCTTGCGCAGATCAAACAGGAAGTGGGCGTCCCCATCCTTACGGACATCCACGAGAGCTGCCAGGCAGAGCCCACGGGCCGCGTGGCGGACGTCATTCAGATCCCCGCGTTTCTCTGCCGCCAGACGGACCTCCTCGTCGCGGCCGCGAAAACGGGGAAGATCATCAACATCAAGAAGGCGCAGTTCCTCGCGCCCGAGGACATGGCTTACGCCGCGGCGAAGTGCCGCGAGGCGGGCAACGACCGCGTCCTTCTCTGTGAGCGTGGGACCACGATGGGCTATCACCGCCTCGTCGTGGACATGACGGGGCTGCCGGCCATGCGGGAGCTGGGCTATCCCGTCATGTTCGACGCCACCCACAGCGTCCAGCGGCCGGGGGGCCTTGGAGGGATGAGCGGCGGGGATTACCGCCTGGCTCTGCCCCTGGCGCGCGGCGCGGCGGCCGTCGGCATTGACGCGATCTTCGCCGAGACGCACCCCGACCCCAAGTCGGCGCGGAGCGACGGGCCCAACATGATCCCTCTTGGCGAAATGGGCTTGTTCCTCGACCAGATCCTGGCTATCCACAACGCGCGGCGGCGCCTGTTTGAAGCGGAGAGCGCGCAATGACCACGGGTCTGCCGGCGGCCAAAGCCCCCTGCCTGCTGAGGGCTGAGGCGCCTTTCCTTCCGAGCGAGCGTCCGGGGGAGCCACACCCGGATCAGGAGCTTCTGGAGGCCGGGCGCACCCTGATGCGGGCGGAGGCGTCAGAGATCCTGCGCGCGGCGGATGCCCTTGGCCCGGAGCTGGTGCGGGCCGCGCGGGTCATCTACCAATGCGGGGGGCGCGCCGTCGTGGTGGGGCTGGGCAAATCCGGGCACGTGGGGCGCAAGATATCCGCGACGCTGGCCTCCCTGGGCACGCCGTCGTTCTTCCTCCACGCGGCAGAGGCGCTGCACGGCGACCTGGGCATGGTGCGGCGCGAGGACGTGGGCATCTTCATCAGCAACAGCGGCGCGACCGCCGAGGTTGTGGCGCTGCTCCCCCACTTTCAGCGGCTCGGCGCCCAGGTGATCGCCATCACGGGAGGACGGAGCTCCCCCCTGGCGCGGCACGCGGACATCGTCCTGGACTCCCACGTCGATCAGGAGGGGGATCCCCTTCAGCTCGCCCCCATGAGCAGCACCACGCTCCAGCTCGTGTTCGGCGACGCGCTGGCGGCGATGGTGACGCTCCTCCGCGGGCTGAAGCGAGAGGACTTTGCCCTGTTCCACCCAGGCGGGACCCTGGGACGCCGGCTGTTGACGCGGGTGCGCGACGTGATGGGCTCAGGCGGCCAGCTTCCCATCGTGCGGCGCGGGGTCCTTGTGCGGGATGCGCTCTTCTCCATCACCAGCAAGGGCTACGGGGCCACGTGCGTCGTGGACGCGGAGGGGCGGCTCGCCGGCATCTTCACCGACGGGGATCTGCGCCGCCTGATGGAGCGCCGCGGGGTGAACGCCTTCAACGTTAAGATCGAGGACGCGATGACGGACACGCCCAGGACCATCAGCCCGGACGGGCTGGCGGCGGAGGCCGTGCGAATCATGGAGCAGCGTGAGATCAGCGTCCTCGTCGCGGTGGAGGACGGGCGGCCTGTGGGCATGGTCCACATCCATGAGCTCCTCCGGGCCGGGATCGCGTAAAAAATCGCGTCAAAAGGAGACACATCAAATGAAGAGAGACAGAAAAGGAGGCCTGGCATGAAGAAGATACTTGGCGTCATCCCCGCCCGGTGGGCCTCAAGCCGCCTGCCGGGCAAGCCCCTGGCGGACCTCTGCGGCAAACCGATGATCCAGCACGTTTACGAGCGGGCGAAGCTCTCGGACGCCCTTTCGGGGGTCGTCGTCGCGACGGACGACGAGCGGGTTCTTAACGCTGTCCGGGCCTTTGGCGGTGAGGCGGTCATGACCTCCCTCAAGCATCCCAACGGCTCCAGCCGCGCCGAGGAGGCCGCGCGGAAGTACCCCATGACGGCCGATGCGGTCATCAACATCCAAGGTGACGAACCCCTGCTGAACCCCATGATGATCGACGAGGTGGCCGGGGCGCTGGCGGAGCCGGAGGTGACCTGCGCCACGCTCTGCCGTCCCCTTGCGGAAGAGGACCGGACAAACCCCAACGTGGTGAAGGTCGTGATGTCCCGGACGGGGGATGCGCTCTACTTCAGCCGCTCGCTCATCCCCTATCCAAGACACGAGCCCTCCGTCCCCCTCTATCAGCATATCGGCATTTACGGCTACAGCGTGGACTTCCTCCGGCTCTATGTGACGCTGCCCATGACGCCCCTCGCGGAGGCGGAGTCCCTGGAGCAGCTCAAGGTGCTGGAACATGGGTACAAGATCCGCGTCAAGGTGACGGCCTGCCTCGATCCTGGGCGCGGGGTGGACACGCCGGAGGACCTGGAATTTGTGCGGGGCTGCCTGCGGCGCGGCTAGCGGCCTGGAGCGCTGCCCCACATAGGCAGGAGGTTAACGGCATGAAGCTCAAACAGATAAGGCGGCTTTACGCGGAGTTCGGCCCGGAGATCGCGTTCTCCGCCGCGGGCGCCTCGCGTTTTCGGAGCATGGCCCCGTGGAAGCACCGCTGCATCCTCCGCTATCTGAGGGAAAACTACGCCCCGCTCATTGCGAGGTATCAGAAGGAGCAACCGGGAGCAGGCCATTCGGCCCCTCAGGCCCCCGGCACAATCTGGACCCTCTGGTGGCAGGGGGAAGATAACCTGCCGGAGGTGGTGCGGCTGTGCCACGCCAGCGTTCGCCGGCACTGCGGAGGCCACCCGTTTAAAATCCTTACGCAAGACAACTATCAGGAGTACGTCACCCTGCCGGACTGTGTCCTAGAGAAGTTTCAGAGGGGAGCCATCACGATTACCCATCTCTCGGATATCATCCGCTTTGCTCTGCTGGTGCGCCATGGCGGACTGTGGCTGGACTCGACTGTTTTTGTGGCGGACAAAATCCCGGAGGAAGTTTTTAGGGCGGAGTATTACACGGTGAGACGCCCGTTGAGGCGAAAAACCCGCAACGTGGCTCAGGAGAGGTGGACAGGTTTTTTGCAGGCGGCTCATAAAGGCAACACTCTATGCTGTCTGGTCTCTGACTTGCTTATGGAATATTGGAAAACGCAGAAGCATCTCATCGATTATTTTATGGTGGACTACGCTATTGAGCTTGCCCGTGAGGAACTGCCGGAATGCCGGCGTTTGCTGGATGCTGTCCCTCTCAATAACCGCCACGTGGAAGACTTGCCCGCTCTCCTAAACTCAACGTGGGATCCTGCGGCATTCAAGAATTTAACTTTCGACACGCTGTTCTTCAAGCTGACGTGGAAACGTCAATTTGAGAAGACGCTGCACGGACAGGAGACTTTCTATGGGCATCTGGTCAGGGACGTTCTGAAGTGAAAAGACTCATACTCTTTACGCATCCTGAAATATAAACCGGGG
>JAFUYV010000245.1 GCA_017476945.1 Fretibacterium sp. | reverse complement strand
CGACAAACGGGCGTATCTCCCTGAAGGGACTGGGGCTTCGCCCGACGCCTGCGCCGTCGCCAGCGCTAACGCATCCTGTGTGTCGGAGGTGGTGTAGTATGTCATTTTTAAAAAGACGTAGAGGGATGGCTGACCTGGCCGCGATGGAGGGCCGCCGCTTCGGCCTTGACGGGCTCATGACGGGCCTGAGCTTCGTCCTTCTGTTCGTCATCGTCGTCATCCCCATCTTCATGATCGTGTACAACGCATTCTTCTACCAGGGCAAGTTTGATCTCAGCCTCTTTACCTCCGTCATCTTCGAGAGGGAGAACCTGAAGGCCATGGGGAACACCATCATCATCGCCTTGGCGGTCACGGCCTTCGGCACCGTCATGGGCCTGTTCTACGCCTGGCTCTTGGGTCGCAGCGATATCCCGGCCAAGGGGTTCATGCGCGCTCTGTTCACCATTCCCTACATGTTTCCGCCCTTCTTCGGTGCCATGGCGTGGGACCTGCTGTTCTCCGGCCGCGCGGGGTACGTTAATAGGTGGCTCATGTCCACGTTCCATCTGCGCCAGGCCCCCGTCAACATCAACAGCCTGGGCGGCATCATTTTCGTGGAGTGCTCCTACTACTTCCCCTTCGTGTTCATGCAGGTGGTGAGCGCGCTGGAGCGCATGGACCCCACGCTGGAGGAGTCCGCCCGCATCGCCGGGGCCCGGCAGTCCCAGGTCATCTGGAAGATCACCCTGCCGCTGGTCAAGCCGGCCATCTCCGCGGGAGCGCTGCTCATCCTCATCTCGTCGCTGGCGCACTTCGGCGTGCCGTCCATCCTGGGCTTCTCCAAGAACATCTACACCCTGCCCACGATGATTTACGCGCTCATCAACAAGTCTGGCGGCAGCTTTGAGGGTATCCGGCAGGGCACGGCGCTGTCCATCCTTCTGGTGGCGGTGGTGGCTATCGCGCTGGTGGTGCAGAAGTACGTGTTGAGCTCCGGCAGTTACGACATCATCAAGGGCAAGTCCATGCGCCCGACGCTGATAAAGCTGCGCGGCGCGAAGTACCCGCTGCTGCTGCTCGCCAGCCTGACGCTGCTGGTCATCGTGGTGGTGCCGCTGGTGATGATCTTCCTGGTGGCGCTGGTGAAGGCCTACGGCCTGCCGCTCACCTGGGCGAACTTCTCCTTCAGTAACTACGTGAAGGTGTTCGAGTCCCCGGCCACGATGGACTCCATCAAGAACTCTCTGTTCCTGTCCATCACGGCGGGCATCGTCTGCATGTTCCTGGGCGTGATGATCGCCTACGTCATCAACCGCATCCGGCCGCGGGGCAAGGGCCTGCTGGAGATCCTCTCCATCCTGCCTTACTCCATCCCCGGCACGGTGCTGGCCATCGGCGTCATCCTGTCCTGGTCCGGGTCGCTGGCGGGCATCAACCTCTACAACACCATCTGGATTATCCTGGTGGACTACATGGCGCGCTCCCTGTCCTTCTCCATGAAGAGCGCGTCGGCCTCGCTGCAGCAGGTGAACGCGTCGCTGGAGGAGGCGAGCCGCGCGTGCGGCGCGACGCACACGGAGTCCCTGAAGGACATCACGCTGCCGCTCATCAAGCCGGCGATGGTTTCGGGCTTCTTCCTCATCTTCCTGCCGGCCATGAGGGAGCTGACCACCTCCGTCCTGCTCTACGGGCCCTACAGCCGGACGCTGGGCGTGCAGATCTTCGCGCTCCGCGACGCGGGCATGATCCCGCAGGCGTCGGCACTGGCCTCGGTCGCCATTGTCATCATCATCGTCTGCAACGCCATCGTGACCGAGATCACGAAGGACAGAAAGGGGGCCTAGAACTATGGCAGAAAATCAGGTTGTGCTCCGGCACGTCACCAAGCGTTTCACCACCCGCACGATGGGGACCATCACGGCCGTGGACGACTTCAATCTTGAGATTAAGGAGGGGGAGTGCTTCTCCTTTTTGGGCCCGTCCGGCTGCGGCAAAACGACGACGCTGCGCATGATCGCCGGATTCGAGGACCTGTCCGAGGGCGAGATTGAGCTCTGCGGGCGGCTGGTGTCCAGCAGCGCGAAGAACCTCTACATCCCGCCGGAGGAGAGGGATCTGGGCATGGTGTTCCAGGCGTTCGCCGTGTGGCCGCACATGAACATCTTTGACAACGTGGCCTTTCCGCTGAAGATACGCAAGGTGGCGAAGAAGGAGATCGCCGCGCGGGTGAAGGACGCGCTGAAGCACTGCTCGCTGGACGGGCTGGAGGACGTGTACCCCGGCGAGCTGTCCGGCGGGCAGCAGCAGCGCATCGCCCTGGCGCGGGCCATCGTGACGAACCCGAAGGTCATGCTGCTGGACGAGCCGCTCTCCAACCTGGACCCCAAACTCCGGGAGACAATGCGGTTTGAGATTAAGGAGCTCCAGCGGCAGTTCGGCTTCACCATCATCTTCGTCACCCACGACCAGTCAGAGGCCATGGCGATCTCCGACCGCATGATGGTCTGCGACATGGGGAAGATCGTGCAGATCGATACGCCGGAGAACCTCTACAACCACCCGAACAGCCGTTTTGTCCACAACTTCCTGGGCGAATCGACGTTCATCAACGTGGAGGTGCGAGACGGCCGCGTCTTCCCCAAGGGAGACACCTCCCAGCCCATCGGCCTGACCATCCCGGAGGGGACCAAAGGCGAGATGGTCGTCGCGACGCGGCCCAACGCCATTCGGCTGAACGGCGGCGACGGGGCGGGCTTCCGCACGCACATCGAGAAGCGCATCTTCCTGACGGACAAGACGGAGTACCTTGTGCCCGTGGGGGCGCAGCTCGTGAAGCTTCAGACGCCGCACCGCGTGGTGTTCGCGCCGGGCGAGGAGTGCGCCATCGAGATCGCCAACCCAAGCTGGTATCCGCCGGAGGACGCCGCCGCCGAGGCCGAGCGGGCGCGGCGGAATATTATTTAGGGACGCATTAAAAAAGACGGCGGCGGGGTGCAGGCGCCCCGCCGTTTTTTTAATTAATAGATATTGACTCCCCCACCGCGCTTATTCAAACAGCCGGGCGATGGCGGCAGCCGTCTTGCCCAGGTCGACGGAGGTTGTGTTGAGGCACAGGTCGTAGTTCAGCCGCTCGCCCCAAGCCTGCCCTGTGTAGAACTCGTAGTACTTCGCGCGGTTCTTGTCCACCTCGGCGATGCGGCGCCTCAGCTCCTTGTCCGTCATCGTCTCCCCGCCCTCCAGGCGCCCGGCGTCCTCGCCCCGCTCCCGGCAGCGGGCAACCCGGCTCTCCATGTCCGCGTAGACAAAGATGCGGAACGGCTTCTCGTCCCTCAGGATGTAGTCCGCGCAGCGGCCGACGATCACGCAGTCCGACTTCCCGGCCATCTCGCGGATGATGCTGTGCTGCTCCTGATAGACAGCCTGCCCTTGGTCCCACACGGGGTTGAGCATGGGATAGAAGCTCCGCCCAACGTGGATGGGGAAGGCCACAATGGGCCGGTGCTCCACAATCTGGTGGACGTACTCCTCCGAGAGGGAGGTCCGCTTCGCGATCTCCGCAACGATCTCCCGGTCGTAGTAGGCGGCTTTCAGCGCCTCCGCGAGACGCCGTCCCAGCTCGCGCCCGCCGCTCCCAAACTCGCGCCCAATGGTGATGATCCTGTTCATGCTCTCGCGCCTCCTTTAAAATGCGTTCTTATAAAATATACTCGAAAATCTCCCCGTTTGCAAAGGCGGGCACACACCTCAGCGCGCTGTGGGTATTTACATGGGGTTATGAATGTGGTACACTTCAAAGAATGAAGACCGATTAAACAAAAGGACAGGTGCGCGCCGGCGCGTCATGGACATCACGGTGGACAACGTGAGGGCATTTCTGGCCGGGATTCCGGTCAGTGTTGTAAACAAGTAGCCTTAAAAAGTGAAGGAGACTCGTTAAGATGAAGAACGTAACCTTTGATTATTCCCACGCCTCCAGCTTCGTGGCGGCCCACGAGGTGGAGAGCATGAGGTTCACCGCCATGAACGCGGCGGAGAAGCTGAAGTCCCGCAAGGGCGAGGGCAGCGACTTCCAGGGCTGGATTGACCTGCCCGTCAATTACGACAAGGAGGAGTTCGCCCGCATCAAGGCGGCGGCCAAGCGCATCCAGGAGGACTCCGACGTGCTGCTGGTCATCGGCATCGGCGGGTCGTACCTCGGCGCGCGCGCGGCCATCGAGTTCCTGCGCCACGGCTTCTACAACGAGATGACGAAGGAGGCCCGCAAGACGCCGCAGATTTATTATGTCGGCAACAGCATGAGCGGGACCTACATCGAGGACGTCATCGACCTGCTGGGCGACAAGGACTTCTCCATCAACGTCATCTCCAAGTCCGGCACGACGACGGAGAGCGCCATCGCCTTCCGCGTGTTCCAGGAGCTGCTGATTAAGAAGTATGGCAAGGAGGGCGCAGCCAAGCGCGTCTACTCCACGACGGACAAGGCGCGCGGCGCGCTGAAGACCCTCTCCGACGACGCGGGTTACGAGTGCTTCGTTATCCCGGACGACGTGGGCGGGCGCTTCTCCGTGCTGACGGCCGTGGGGCTGCTGCCCATCGCGGTGAGCGGCGCGGACATCGATAAGCTCATGGAGGGCGCGGCGGCCTTCCGCGAGGTGGCGCTGAACAGCCCCTACGAGGAGAACCCCTCGGTGCAATACGCGGCCCTGCGCAACATCCTGTACCGCAAGGGCAAGGCCGTGGAGATCCTGGTGAACTACGAGCCCTCCAT
>JAFUYV010000244.1 GCA_017476945.1 Fretibacterium sp. | reverse complement strand
CGGGCGTAGGTCGTGATGCGCTTGTCCCGGCTCTCGCGGATGATCATCTCGTTCATGCCCAGCACGGCGTTGATGGGCGTGCGGATCTCGTGCGACATGCTCGCCAGAAACTCGCTCTTCGCCGCGTTGGCCTTCTCCGCCTGGGACTTTGCGAGAAACAGCGCCTCGTTCTGTCGATCTATGGTTTCCACCTTTTCCTGAAGGCTCTTCGAGTAAGCGTCCTTCTCCTTCATATGCCTGCGCTGAAGCGCAAGATAAAAAAGAAGAAAAACCACCACGAAGAGAGCGCCAAAGACGGCTGCCAGCACCTCGGGATGATTTTGGATCAGGGACGAAAACGTCACGTCATCATATCTGTAGCTGATCCATTTCCTGTCCAGCTTGTCCAGAAGGTCCTCACGCTGTATATCGCTTATCACGGCGTCCATGCGTTTTTTGAGGTCCAGCCTCCAGGCCGGGAGCGCGATCGCGCTATAGATATGCCCGACGGCGTAGCTGGGTTTTATGTCCGTCATGCTGAGCTTTTCCAGAAAAACATTGCCAACCTGTATCGGGCAGATTGCGAAATCATACTCGCCGTCCCTCAGCGCCTCAAACATTTCCACGTAGGAGTAAAGATACGTGATCTCCCTGCCCAAGCCCAGCTCCGCAAACCGATGAAGCGAGGCTACACGCCGTCCATAGAGCTCATAAACGGAGGAGACGGCCTCCCTGCCATAGACGACGTACTGTTTATCCACCGTGGGCAGCGTTGAGATTATCCTGCCGTCGCGCACCACAGTATCCGTATCCAGGTTGAGAAAAATGTCCGCCTGTCCGCTGTGAAAATACTCATTTGCCTCCGTCCACGGCATCAGTTTGAGGTCAAGATTCATGTGGAGCCGGTTAGCAATCTCAGCGATCAGCTCCACGTCCATCCCCATATATTCCCCGTCGCTGTTCACGTAGGAAAACGGCTCGTAATCGCTGTCCGCCACGACGCGGAGCGTCTCGTCATAGACGTTGGCGGCATGAATAACCACCGTCGGGTCCGATTTAAAAACACCGGAAATTAACAGCAGACTCCATACCCCTGCCAGGAAAAGCACGATGAGACATATCGCTCCTGTGATGATCAGACAATTCTTTAAGCCGCCTCCATGTCCCATACAGGCTTTGCCTCCTTTACCGCCATCTCCGCCGCTACGCGCGCGATATCCCGTCCAGGTAGATTATAACCTGCCCATCTAGTTAATATGTGATTATAGCATAAAACGAGGGGGCAGCAGCAGGCTCCGTCAAGGCTCTGTCATCATTTTTGTTTGGGGCAGCCATCAAGTTCCTCGCACTGGAAGTGAACACCCGCGTTCCTCACCTTGGACAAGCTAAGGGAGCTCCGCCAGAACACATTCCGCCCAAAAGGCCGCCGCATCGCCGGTCCCCATCGCGTCCCGCGCCCTCTCCAGGCGACGGTCTATCTCCATTTTGCGCTCCGGGTCCTCAAGGTAACGGCGCAGTTCCGTGACGATGTTCCCCGGCGCCGCCTGTCCGCAAAGCAACTCGGGGTACAGAGGCTTGCCGCCGGGCTTCAGGGGTGTGGCATCTGTCAAATAATTTGGGATGGAGATGTGGGGAGCGTGGACCATGAGCTTGAGGAGGGCATAGGTCGCGCGGCTGAGGTTATAGATCACCACCATAAAGCGGCGCAGCAGCATGGCCTCCACAGCCACGGTGCCGGAGACCCCCGCCACAGCCAGGCAGGCGGCCATCAGCTCGCGTCCCTCGCCCTCCCAGACCTCGAAACCCCGCGTGCGCTGGCGCAGCTCCTCCGCCAGCGGCGCGGACAGCCCCGGCGCTATGGAGAACACCGGCAGATACCCTTCCTCCCGCAAAAGGCGCGCCGTTCCCAGCAGCGTATCCAAGTGGAACTTAATGTCGTAGCGGCGGCTGCCCGGCATGAGGGCCACAGGCCCTTTCCCGGCGTGGGCCACAGGCCCTTTCCCAAGTTGGGCAGCGGACTGGGCCTCATTCAAGCGGCGGCGCAGCTCATCGGGGACGGAGCAGTCCCTCAGGCTCCGGACGAGGGGGTGGGCCGTCCAGAGGGAGCGGACCCCGTGTTCCAGCAGGAATCGGTGCTCGAACGAAAACAGCGGCAGACAGAGGTCGAAGTCGCGCCTCAGGTTCTTCACGCGTCCGCTGCGCCAGGCCCAGACGGTGGGGGGGATGAGGCTGATGAGGCGGCCCTGATACCCCGCGCGGCGGAGGGCGGCGGCCAGCGCCAGATGATAATCCGGGCTGTCAATGAGCACGGCGGCGGAGGGCTGACGTTCCATGATCGCCCTCACCATCGCCCGGCGGAGACGAAGGATGCGCGGCAGGGCCGGGATAACCTCAGCGACGCCCATCAGTTTCAGCTCCTCGTAGCTCCATCCGGGCCAATCGCCCCGCTCGCCGTACCCTAAAGGGCATACCCTCTGGGGCACAGGCAGGCAGGCCGCCAGGGCCTTCGGGCCAAACATTCCCCACACGCAACCGCGCAGCTCCGGCCTCCGGGTCAGGAGCGCCGCGATGAAGTCCGCCGCATAGAGGTCACCGCTCACCTCGCCGCAGCTCACAAAAATATTATTATGAACAACAGAGTGATTCATAATGGCCTCCTACCGTGGCCGTTGGGCTCATCACCCTTTGCGTCCTTTCTGGGCCAAAGGCGCGCAGCCTCCGGCATTCGGTTCCGCTTCTCATTAAAATCTCCCCTGCCAGGGCGTTATCGTTCCAGCGCGCCCCGGCCAGCGAACGGCTATATCCCCACCACGGCGATGCCATATTTTCCAGCCAGAGAGAGCGTGTCATCCGCGTCGACGATCAGCGTGCGGCCCGCCTCGACGGCGAGACAGGTGAGCCCCGCGCGGTGCATGGCCTCAAGGGTGGCGGGGCCGATGGTCGGCAGGTCGTAGCGGAGGTCCTGGTCAGCCCGCATCATCTTGACAACGGAGCCCCGGCCGGAGAGCGCACCCGCACGTTCAATCATCGCGTCCGTCCCCTCCATCGCCTCCACGGCCACGACAGCCCCATCCGCCACGGCCACGGCCTGGCCGAAGGAGCAGGGCAGCGTCACGCGCAGAATTTCCCGCCCGCAGTTCACGTCCACAATCTCCCTCTCCGTGGGGTCACGCTCCGCCAAACGGCCCTTCCCCGCCAGGAACTCCGGCAAAATCTGCCAATAGGGGAGCACCTGGATGCCCTCCGTCTCAAAGGCAGCGACGATGGAGCCGAGGAGGGAGTGGTCGTCGCGGAGGCTGCGGGCCAGGACGGAACGGGTGAGCGGATCAAACAGCGCGGGCAGGCAGTAGATAACGCGCTTGGGGACCCGGCCCGCCATGATGAGCGCCGGCGCCCCCCAGCTCTTGATCTCGCGCACACACCGCCCCAGGCTGGGCGCGCGCAGACGCACCAGCTTTCCGGCAAGGGGGCGCAGGGCATCCAGGTCGTCCCGCAGCGTCAGGATCAACGGGGGCGTCCCCTCTCCGGCCAGCTTTTGAGCGATGGCCACCGGCAGAGCCCCTTCCCCGGCGATCAGGGCTGGGGGAGCTTTCCCCTCCTCCTGAGTCCAATCCAGGACCGGGCTCATATCCGGTCCACCCTCAGGGCAAAGAAGGCGGCCACAGCGGCGAAGACAAGGTTGGGCCCCCACCCGGCCAAAATGGGCAGCAGGGCCCCGGCCTCGCCTAGGGCGCGGCACATCGACATCACCACGTAGTAGGCGAAGACGAGCACAACGCTGATGCCGAACCCTACGCCGGAGCCGGAACGCCCGCGACGCGACGCCCCGAACCCCGCGCCCAGCACCGCCATGATGACACACGCCCAGGGCACGGCCAGCTTGAGGTGGAACATGACCCAGAGCTTTGACAGGTTCGTCCCTACGGCCCCGGCCTGGCGGATGTAGGTCCACAGCTCGTGGGCACCCATGTCCATGGGCTTCCGCGTGCTCATCTGAAGCTGGCTGGGGGAGAGGTTCAGCGCCAGCTTCTGCCGCTCAAACCGGAGCAGCAGGCTGACCTCCCCCTCGCGATTGACGTCGTAGATGCGCCCGTCCTCGATCCACCACTGCCCCTCCTGCCACACGCCCCGTTGAGCGGTCAGAGCGCGCGCCAGTCGGCCCTCTTCAAATTCATGCATCATAATGTCGTTCATAAGGCCCTTCTTCGTGTCCAACTGATCGACATACAGGACGCGCCGCAGCTCTCCATTCTCGTTGAGGCGCAGAAAGACCTTTTCCTGGACGGCCGAAGCCTGGTTCTTCATAATCTCGTACTTCATCAGGCGGTCCGCCGCAAGGGTGGTGAAGGGGACGACCGTCTCGTTAAAGGAGAGCGCGATGACGGAGACCAGGACGGAGGCGGTAATAATGGGGCGCAGCACGCGGGAAAAGGGAATGCCCAGAGACCTCAGCGCGATAAGCTCGCTGCCCGCCGCCAGGGCTGACATGCCCAGCAACGTGGCGAGCAAGGAGGACATGGGCAGCGTCAAGGCCACCACCTCCGGCAGGCGGTAGAAGAACAGCCGCACCACAACGCCGGGGGAAACCCCCTGCTCAATCACCAGACGCGCCGCCTGGAAGAGCAGGTCCCCGGCGACGAAGATCAACGTGAAGATCAGAATACCGAAGAAAAAAGGCCCCGCAACGGCCCCCAAAATCAGCCGGTCAGAAAGGCGAACCCTGAACGGACTCATTACCCGGCCCCCAGCGAATATTTCTGCGCCAGCACATCATTCAGCCGGTCCAGCAGAACCCCCGCCCCGTTCGGCGCATCCTCTGCGGTCTCAAAGGACAGGACCACGTGCAGGGTCGTGACGTCATAGAACACGGAGTAGGCCGCACAAAGGCTGTTGATGAGCGTCAGCACCCTCTGAAGCACGGCATCCGCAGAGGCCCCTGGACATTCCGGAAGCACGATCAGGACATCGGTCCCCCCCGGGATGGACGATATGTCCAGCTCGCGCAGGTTGCTCCGCAGGAGGCCGCAGAACGCGTTGAAGGGCGTCGCAACATCCAGCTCCTCACCGGGGAAGGCCAGACGCAGCAGGATCGCGCTCAACGGGCGGCCATAGCGCCGCAGGCGGTAGAGCTCCTCGTCCAGCCGGGTCATCGCGTAGCGGAAGGAACGCAGATGCGTAACGGAGTCGAAGAAGGGGTCTCCCCCCTCCTCCACCGCCGGGGTCGGGGCCGGGGGAGGCGTGGACGGCTTCTCATCGAGCTCAAAGTAATAGCGCTCGCCCTCCATGGGCTTCTGCACGATCTTCCAGGTCTTGCCCTTCAGCTCCACCGTCTCGTCACCGGGCGTCAAAAGGATGCCGATGCTCTTGCCGTCGGCCTCCTCGTGAGAGAGCCCCGCGGCCTCCAGCATGTCATCGCTGATGTTGAGGATGTTCCCGGAGTCGTCCGTGATGGCGAAGGGGATAGGGATGTGAGACTCCGCCTCTTTTGCCTTGTGGACCGACGCAAGCACGTATTGCATCTGGTCCCTGTGGTAGGCAGAGACAAGGGCCGCCGCCCCGCCAACGGCCAGGATAACCCCGAGCCACTCCACCATCCTTGCCCCGGAACTCAGGGCGAGAGGACAGAGCAGCATCCCCTGCACGATGCACTGCAGAGGCATCAGCCCCGCGTCAAACCCATGGATGATGAACAGCCCATAGAGCACGGTGAGCGCCAGGAACAGCAGCATCACCATCGCCCAGAGGGAACGGTCCACCAACGCCGCGTCCTCCGGGCTGCCCAGGAAGCGGGGCAGGGCGAACGTGAAGAGGGCGGCAACCGGGGGAATGGAGAGCCACTTAAGCACGTTGCTGTTGTATCCCATGGCTCAGCGGCGGTATTGGAGCTCCTCGCCGGAGGGGTAGCTCAGCGTGTAGTCCACGACGATCTTCACCGTCTCATGAGGCTTCAGGGACACATCCCAGGTCAGGCGGTTCTCCTTATCCTGCTCCTTCGGCCGGGGCTCGATGCGCTTGACCTCCAGTTTCACCTTCTCATCCGTCGGGATGGGCAGGCGGTCACGGACCGTAACGGCTTTTTCATCCTCTGTCCCGTTGGCGATCTCCAGGGTGTAGCCGCTGGTGAAGACCCCGCTGAACCACGAGCTCCCCGTCCTCTCCACGATGGGCTCCTTCTTCGCGGTGATCTGCGGGGCGTAGCCGAAGGGGATGCTCTTCTGTCCAAGGCCGTACTCCGGGAGCTTCGTCGTGCCCGCGGGCTGGCCATCCACCCGCAGTTCGGCGGTGCCAGGGATAAGCGGGGTCTTGATGTCCTCCATCTCCACGACGATCCAGGCGTCCGCCCTCTGTTCCGGGATGAGGATCAGGCGCGTCTTGCCCCTCAGCTCCAGCCCGCCCAGGTTGAACTCCGCATCCCGGCCATCGCCGGACAGGGCCCCCTGCCCCTTCACGGCACGGTCCGCCAGGGTGGACTCCATCACCGGCTCCGCCGGTCTCGCCTTGGGCGCGGCGCTTCTCGCGTTCCTCATCAGGGGCTTCGGCATCGCCTCCGCCTCCATCATATTATATGCCGCCGAGTCGCCACGTGCGCTGACTTCCACCTTCGGCTTCAGACCGACGCGCAAGGGGTTGAGAACGGGGGTCTGCACCTTCTCGCCGGGGAACTTCGTGTGGAAGGTGAGCGGGCCGGAATAATCCAGCCCCGTGCTCTGACGGGCGCGGGCGGACATCCGCGTCCGGATCTCACCCGTGGCGCTGTCCAGGTCCATCGTGTAGCGCGGGGACCAGCTCGCGGCCGGGGTAAACGCCTCGACCCTCAGCGGGGCCCGCGCCGTCCCCCTGAGCCGGAGGACCGCCTCCGCCCCCTCCGGGCTGCGGGCCTTGAACTCCCCCTCAAGCCTGTGGAGCTTCTCCGACTCCTCCGCCATCGTAAAGGCCAGCTCCGAGAGCTCGTTTTCGACCTTGAGCTTCATCTCCCGGGATTTCTCGATGTAGTCCAACAGGTCCTTGGCCTCGCTGTCCTTGGGGCGCACGGTCTTCAGGAGCTCCCGCGCGTGCTCCAGCGACGCCTCGCGGGCGGCGAGCTCATTGACGGCGCGCTGCTGGGCGTCTATTCGGGCCTTGAGGGCCGTCAGCGCGGGGGGAACCCAATCCGCCCTCGCCTCCTCGACGACCCTGAAGCCATCCGCGTTGTCGGGGTCGAGCAGGTTCACCGAGCTTGCCTGAAAGGCCCCGGGGAGCTCCACGTCAAAGGCGCCGGGCTCGATGGCAAACACGAACTTCGCCCCCGACGGATAGAGATCCACCGCCTGAACAACAGGGGCGGCAGTTGTGACGGACGCAGTGCAGAACACGCCAAGCAGGACAAGAAGGGGCAGTATCAATAACTTCATACTGAAAATCTCCTTTCTCCATTCACGGTTCATTCACGTTCTCCAATGCCGGGACGCGACCCCGGATAAAACTTTTCATAATTTTATCACGTGGCCGCCGGCTTTTTCGCGGCCGCAGGGCAGACACGCCTCCGGGCATCGTCATCCTATCCGGCGCTCAGAAAGGACAGTCGCGTCTCGCCGTAATCCCGCTCGCGCAGCAACTTCCCTGCCGCCTCCGGGCCCTGCGCCCACGCCTCCGTGAGCACCAGGGGCTCGCGGACGGAATGTTCCACCACCAGAAGCCCCTCCGGGGCCAGCAGGTCCTTCAGGCCCTTCACCCCCAGGAGCTCCGCCCCCCAGCCCTCATGATAGGGAGGATCGGCAAAGATAACGTCAAAAGTCCGCCCGCGCTTCAGCAGCCAGGCGACGGCGCGGCGAAGCTCCAGGTCCAGCACCCCGGCGTCCTCCGGAGCCTCCTGTCTGATGGCCTGGGCCCGGGCACGGACGGACTCCACCCACATGACGGGCCGCGCTCCCCGCTTCAGCGCCTCCAGGCCCACGCGCCCCGTCCCGGCGAAGAGGTCCAGAAAGCTCCGCCCCTCCACCGGCCCCAGGATATTGAACAGGGCCAGCAGCACACGACCCGATGTGGGGCGCACCTCTTTCATGCCCTGACGCCGCCCGACAGCCGATCCGCCACGTCCCTCACGGCGCCCCGCACGGACGGGGTCAGGAAGGCGCCGGCCGTCCTGTCAAGCTGGACCAGCGCCCCGCGCGACGGGGTCCCCGCCGTCTCCTTCAGCGGCTTCCCCTCCGAGACGCGAAGGTAGTACCGCTGCTCGAACTCATCGTCAGTCGAGAACGTCTCCAGCAGGAAGGCGTTCCCCTCCGGGGCGGCGTAATAGCCGCCAAAGGCCCAGCGGGCCTCTCCCTCGCGCCCCGAAACCCCGTTCAACGACCCCATAAAATCCGGCGTTGCGGGCCGATCCGCCCTG
Organism: Fretibacterium sp.; assembly: GCA_017476945.1. Lineage (GTDB taxonomy): Bacteria > Synergistota > Synergistia > Synergistales > Aminobacteriaceae > JAFUYV01. Next base: position 1,565 of record JAFUYV010000244.1, on the reverse strand, counting down.
ATGTGCATATCCCATCCCTCCCATGAGTGACGTTGCGTGGTGAAATTCCCGGTCTTGACAAAGGTCAGCCGGTAGATGGACTTCCCCTCCGCCAACCATTTGCGCTCGTACTTCGTCGTCACGGGCCGGAGGGGGTTCTCCTCAAAATTTTTCAGCCTGAGCGCCGGATGGGCCCCAAGGCGGTCCCGAGCCTCCTGAGCGTAGGGGGCGTCGTCCGTGACCAGCTCAAAGACGCCGCCCGGCTTCAGCACCGCGGCCAGGCTGTCGGCGAAGTCCCGCGCCGTGACGCGCCGGTGGGCATGACGCCGCTTGGGCCACGGGCAGGGGAAGTTCATGGTGACCCGATCCAGCGCGCTGTCCGCGAAGAGCTCCCTCATCATGAGGCGGGCGTCCGCGCGTATGAGCCGCAGGTTCCCCAGCCCCGCCGCCCGGCGGGCGCAGCGCAGAACACAGGCGGGCGAGACCTCGACGCCGAACAGCAGGACGTCCGGGTGCGCCCGCGCGTACTTTGCCGTGTATTCCCCGTTGCCAAAGCCGATCTCTAACTCCGTCCGCTCCGCCTGAAGCTCAAGTGGCAGAGAAATGTCCCGCGGCAGCAGGATAACCCCGTACCGGGGACGGGCCTGAGTGTCCCCGGCGGCGTATTCCTGGAGGTTCAGGGGGGCTTTCCCTTCCTGAACCTCAATCTGTTTCAGAACGTCCATGTGAAGTCCGGCAGCCCCTCAGCCAGGACGCGCGCTTTCACATCGGCCATGATGCGCTCCAGGGCCTCGCGGTCCCGTCCCTCGCAGCGGACCGTGATGACCGGCTGGGTGTTCGAGGCGCGGATAAGCCCCCAGCCGTCCCGATAGAGGATGCGTATTCCGTCCAGCGTGATGCCCTCGTGCTCCTTCAGCGCCGCGTCGCGGATGTGTTCAATGGCCTTGAACTTCTGCGTGTCGGGGCAGGGGATGCGGGCCTCCTCCGTGGCGGGGTAAACGGGGATGGTGCTCATAAGCTCGCTCAGCGATTTGCCCTCGCTCGAAAGGATGCGCAGCACGCGCCCGGCCGCGTAGAACGGGTCGTCGAAGCCGTAGTACTCGTCCGCGAAGAACATGTGGCCCGAGTACTCCCCGGCGAAGAGGGCGTTGATCTCCCGCATTTTGGCCTTGATGACGGAGTGCCCGGACTTCCAGTAGAGCGGCCGCCCTCCGCGCTTCTCGACTTCCTCGGCCAAAGCCATGGTGCACTTGGGCTCGATGATGGCCTCAGCGCCGGGATGCGTCTTCAATATCTCGCGCCAATAGAGGGCCATGAGGCGGTCGCCGAAGACGACCTCGCCGCGCTCGTCCACGACGCCCAGGCGGTCCGCGTCACCATCGAAGGCAAAGCCGGCGTCCGCGCCCGTCTCCAGCACTTTTGCGATGAGGGCCTGGAGGTTCTCCCGCTTCTGAGGATCGGGATGATGGTTGGGGAAGCGGCCGTCCGGCTCCTCATAGAGGGGGATGCACTCGCAGCCCAGGGAGGTGAAGAAGCGCCGCGCCAGGGGGCCGGCCGTGCCGTTGCCGCTGTCGCAGACGATCTTG
>JAFUYV010000243.1 GCA_017476945.1 Fretibacterium sp. | reverse complement strand
CGCCAAGTCCTGCGACTGGGACCGCCAGACGGCCATGGACACGGCGATGACCTGGATCCAGCAGTTCCCGGACCTGAAGGCTATCTATTGCTGCAACGACGGCATGGCCATGGGCGCCATCCAGGCCGTCATCGTGGCGGGCAAGGTGGGTGAGATCTACGTTTGCGGCACGGACGGCGATTCCGACGCCATCCAGTCCGTGAAGGAGGGCAACCTCACCGCCACGGTGGCCCAGGACTCCGCCAACATCGGCATCACGGGACTGAAGGGTGTCGTCGCGGCCGTTGCGGACCCCGCCAAGTACCCGGCGAGCGCTGCTCCCGAGAAGACCCCCGTCAGCGCCGTCCTGGTCACGAAGTAAATTCCCCGGCGGAAAGGCCGGTAAACGGGGACCCGCGCTGCGCGGTCCCCGTTTTCTGAATTAAAATTCAGAGGGCACGAACCCCTGAAACTCCCATGTGATCGAGGCTCAATCCCCTGCGCGGCTTGTGCGGTTTAATCAGGAGGTCTGGAATAATGCGGTACTTTCTAGGAATTGACCTGGGGACGTCCAGCGTGAAGTCCCTGCTGATGGATGAAGGTGGCGGGGTGGCCGGCGTTGCCCAAAGGGGCTATGACATTCAAAAGCCTCAGCGGTCCTGGGCGGAGCAGGACATGGTGCTGTTGTGGGGAGCCGTGGCGGAGACGCTGAGGGAGCTGATGGGAAAGAACCCCTCCCTGAAGGGCCAAATCGCCGGGATCGGATTCTCCGGGCAGATGCACGGTCTCGTCGCGCTGGGCCGGGACGGCGAACCGGTGCGCAGGGCCATCATATGGGCGGACCAGCGATCCCAGGACGCCCTTGCGCAAATTGCCGCGAGGATCCCGGACTATCGCGGGGTCACGCTGAACAGCCTCAGCACGGGGTTCCTGCTCAGCTCGCTCCTTTGGGTGCGGGAGCACGAGCCGGACGTTTACGAGAGGACCCGCCATGTCATGCTGCCGAAGGACTACATTCGCTGCCGGATGTGCGGCGAGATGGGGACGGACTGCTCCGACGCCTCCGGCACCGCGGCCTTCAACACGGCAAAGCGCGAGTGGGCCTGGGACATGATCCAGCGTCTGGGCCTGGACGCCGGGCTTTTTGTCCCATGCCATGACTCCTGGGAGACCGCCGGGCGCGTCACGCGGCGCTGTGCGGAGGAGACGGGGCTGCCGGAGGGCGTCCCCATCGTCTACGGCGGAGGCGACACGCTGGTCCAGGCGGTGGGCAACGGCCTGACGGAGGGGGAGGCGATGATCTCCAACATCGGCACGGCCAGTCAGCTCCTGTGCCTCTCCGAGCAGCCGCTGCACGACCCGGAATTTCGAACCAACACGTTCTGCCATGCCGCCCCGGGCTCAGGCCCGCGCCGTGAGAGATTAAATTCTTGGCTGCTGATGGGCGCGAACCTGACGGGCGGGGTGGCGCTGAAATGGCTGAGGGGCATCCTGGGCATGGACTCCTACGAGCAGATGACGGAGCTGGCCTTCCGCGCGGCGCCCGGGAGCGAGGGGCTGATCTTCCTGCCCTATCTGAACGGCGAGCGCACACCCTGGAACGATCCTAACGCCCGCGGCATCCTCTTCGGCCTGAGCCTGAAGCACGGGCGGGAGGAGCTGATCCGATCCGTCATGGAGGGGATCGTCCTCGCCCAGAGGGAGACGCTTGAGATTTTTCGCCAGATGGGGCTGCGTTTCCATCGGGTGATTGCCTCTGGGGGAGGAGCTCGGAGCTTGCTCTTCCGGAAGATCATTGCGTCCGCGCTGGGCTGCGAGGTCATCACCAACGCGGTTCAGGAGCAGGGATGCGTCGGGGCCGCCATTCTGGCGGCGGTTGGGACGGGCGCGTTCTCCAGCATTGCCGAAGCCTGCGCCCGCGTTGTCCGCTTCGACAGGGAAGCCGTGGAGCCCGACCCGGAATGGGCAGGGCGCTACGACGGCCTCTTCGCAAAGTTCCACGAGCTCTACCCCGCTAATAAGACGCTCTTCGGCGGTGATGCCGGGTAGGCGCGGGGGCGGGGACGTCCGGCGCCTTGCGGCATTACCGCAGGGACTCGATAAAGCGGTCGAAGGCGGCCAGCCCCTCCGGGGTCCGTTTGTAGACGCCGCTGTCGCGCAGCACCTGGGCGAATACGTGCCCCACCTCGTCGCGGAGCATCCCCGGCACAGCCTCCTGCGCGAGCCCGGCGTGTCGTTGGCGCAGGCCACGGTACCAGGTGTCGTGTGCCGCGAGCCCGGGGCGGGCGGAGAGGTTGTCCTCGCCGCGGCCCCACGCCTCCGCCATTTCCTCCAGGGCGCCCTTCAGGCGCGGGGGAAGGATGGCGAGGCCCTGGACCTCAATCAGGCCGATGTTCTCCTTTTTGATGTGGTGGACCTCCGCATGAGGGTGGAAGATGCCCAGCGGGTGTTCCTCGCTGGTGCGGTTGTTGCGCAGGACGAGGTCCAGTTCATAGTCCAGGCCGCGCCGCCGGGCGATGGGAGTGATGGTGTTGTGGGGCTCGCCGCCGCTCTCGGCCAGCACGTCCTGGCTGGGCTCGCTCCAGCCGCGCCAGGCGTCCAGCACGCGGCAGGACAGGTCGATGAGCGCCTCCGGGTCTGATGACGTGAGGCGGAGAGCGGACATTGGCCACTTGACCCGTCCGGCCTTGACGTTGGGGACGAGGGCGTATTCCTTCTCAACGGGGGCCCGGTCCATCGCGAAGACGTAGCGGCCGCCCTGGTAGTGGTCGTGAGAGAGGATGGAGCCCCCCACGATGGGCAGGTCTGCGTTGGAGCCCAGGAAGTAGTGGGGAAACTGGTTGACGAAGCCCAGGAGGTTTTCAAACGTCGCGCGGGAGATGCGCATGGGGACGTGCTCCCGGCCCAAAACAATGCAGTGTTCATTGTAGTAGCTGTATGGGGAGTATTGGAGATACCAGTCCCCCTCGAGGAGTTGGGCGGGCGTAAGGGACTCCCGTTCCTTTGAGTCAAACCGAATGGGGATGAGGCGCAGGTTTTGGCGGGCGGGATGGCCATGGTGGCCAAAGAATCCCTCGTTCTCGCGGCAGAGCAGGCACTGCGGGTAGCCGGACGAGGGCGCGGTCCGGGCGCGGGCGATGTCCCGCGGGTCCTTCTCCGGCTTGGAGAGGTTGATGGTGACGTCCAGCTCCCCGAACTCCGTGGCGCTCTTCCAGCAGATGTTGCGGGCGGTGCGCGCGGCACGGATGTAGTTTGAGGAGATGCCCAGCTCGTAGAACCAGTCTGTGGCCTTTTGAGGCGAGATGGACCGGAGGGACTGGAAGGTGCTGGTAACAAGGGAGGGCCGCGGGGTGAGGAGCCCCATCAGCTTTGTGTCCAGCAGATCGCGGTCCGTGGATGTGTCCTCGATGAGGCCCTCCCCGGCCGCCCAGTCCAGGAGGCGCTCCAGGATGGGTTCCGGGGAGCTCATCCGCCGCAGCGCTTCGGCTTCCTCCTTGCCGGACTCCTCCCGCTGAAAGGAGTGAAGCCCCAGCATGCCGATTAAATTGTTCGCGGCCCAGATGAGGTCGTTCGGTAAGATCAGGCTGTGGGCTATGGCAAAGCCAAGCAGGCGGTTGAGTTCATGGTTGATATCAATGTTTGTGTTCACGGCAAGCCCTCCGTTTTCCTCCAATGGATTTACTCAAACAGCTTCAGCGCGTCCTTCGCCCCCTGGTGTCCCTGTTCCGCGGCCTTGCGGAGAGCAGCGCGACGCCCTTCTTCTCGTCCGCCTTCACACCGTCGCCGGCGGGCGTACTGAACGCCGAGCTGGTAAGGAAGTTTGGGGCTGTCCGCTCCCAACGCTTTGACGGCGCCCCTCGTTTCTCCTCTCCCGCGCAAGGTCTGGGGCCGTCTTGCCATCGTTTTTTCGCGTTGGGATTAGCTCCGGCTTTCAGAAGTTTAAAAAGTTAAAACGAACGAAGTCTCAGCCATCAGAACGACTCTGGCTGCGTAACCGGCAATGACGGCAGGGTATCGTTTATGACGCGGCTTTTCGATCGTCCGCCTCGAGTATGAGCCGCATTTTTTCCGCAAGAGCGGGAACATCGCCCTGCGATGTTCCCAAGCCTTTTCATAATCCCATGAATCATCCCTGAGGCTCCGGGGCCTCATAATGCCAAATCTCCGCGTCCTGCCAGAGCTTATCAAGCTTGTAGAACTCGCGGCCCTTGTGGCTGAAGATGTGGACAATGACGTGTCCCGCGTCCAGCAGGCGCCAGTTCGCGCTTCCCTCGCCCTCACGGCGGCAGGGCTGGCCGCTGCGCCCAAGGGCCTCCTCCGCCGCTTCCATCAGCGTCTTCATGTGAACCTCGGAGTTCCCGGTCACCAGGATAAAGACGTCGGAAAGTCCGCCGAGCCCGCTCAGGTCCATGGCGGCGATGTCCTCCCCGCTCTTGGCGGACAGGGCCGACAGGACGTATTCATATTCCTTCAACAGGTCTGTCATCAGCAACAAGCCCTCCAGTTCATCCGGTCAGGAATTTATGGCCTCAAGCCGCTTAAAGATAGTCTCCTTGTCGTGGCCGAGGATCAGCGTGAGAGACTCCGCGCGCTTGTCCTCGCGGATCAGTCCGGGATTGGTGATGCCGCAGAGCTCGGCCAGCGCAAGCGCCCCCTGCCGCACGTCCTCGCCGGCATCAGGGGGATAAATGATGTTCGTCGTGTGGTAATCGTAGTGGCGTGCGTTGCCCGTGTAGGGGACCTCGATGCCAATACGCTGGAATATCTGCGCGGCGCGCTTCCCCAGGCCCTTCTCCCCGTCGCCGTTGAGGATGCGGATGCGCGCGATCTGCCCGCGCAGCCGGTCCATCCTGTCCTCCGCGTCCGAGGAGGGAGCGGGGACCGGCATGCTTACGCTCGCGGGCTGGGGGGAGGGGGGCGTCTCCATCTCGGGGAGCTTTGCGGCGAGCTGCATGGAGAAGGCCACGTTGTCCAAAATCCAGTAACTGATATTCTTGCTGTACCCCGACTTGCCGGGGGCCATGAACATGCGAATGCGGTCGGAGGGCAGCGAGTTGGCGAACTGAAGGAGCCGGAGCATGTCGAGCGGCGTCAGGTCCGTGTCCACCGCGGCCACCGCCTCCTCGATGAGGGCGGGGATCTTCGGGATGATGGAGGGGCTCTTGAGCTTGGCCATCATGATGTTCATGAACTTCTGCTGCCGCTGGACCCTGCCGATGTCACCCAGGGGATCGTGCCGGAAGCGGACGTAGCCCAGGGCCGTTTTGCCGTTCATGTGCTGCTGTCCCTTGGGGATGTTGATGAAGAGCTTGCCCGAGTAGTCCGTGTAGTGAAGGCGCTTGTCAACGTAGATGTCCACGCCGCCCAGCAGATCGACGATGCGCGGGAAACTTTGATAGTTCACCTTGACGAAGTAGTCGATGGGCATCCCGGTCAGGTTGACGATCGTCTCCCTCAGCAGGTTGATGCCCCCGTAGACATAGGCGTGGTTGATCTTGTCCCAGCCCTTGCCCGGGATGTAGACGCGGGAGTCGCGGGGGATTGAGGCGATGCGCACAGCGTTGTTATCCGCGTCGAAGATGACCAGGGCGATGGCGTCCGTGCGAGACCCCCCATCCACGTTATCCAGGCCAACGACCAGGACATTTACCGAACCCCTTACGGATTCGATAGGCGACGGCACCCCGACGGCCGCGGGCTCCTCCTCCGTTCCGACGGCGGTGACCACCTCCGTCGGCTGTGTCTTAGGCAGCGGCAGGGGATTGGAGGCGTTGAACACCTCAATCAGGCGCATGGCCGCCCCCCCCACCGTGGCGACGAGGATCAGGGCGACGATCCCCAATATTTTCAAAATCTTCACACCGCAACACCTCCAATGATGCCCGGCCGCTCAGCTAATTCTCCTGCCCCTCGCGTTCCCGGTAGAGCCCGGCGGACTCGATGTACGTCTCCACAAGGTGAGGGACGAGAAAGCGTATCCCCCGGCCGGCTCGCACCCGCTCGCGTATCTCTGTGCTGGAGATGGAGACCTGGGGGATCTCTACCACCTTCAGGCTCTTCCGTATCTCCTGCGGGAGGCGTTCAATGCCCCGCAGGTCGTACCCTGGGCGCGTCGCCGTCACCAGGGTGCAGAGCGAGGGGAGCAGCTCGTAGTCCACCCACGTCTCAATGGAGAGGATCGCGTCCAATCCCGTGATAAAGTACAGATCCTCCGGGGCAATTCCCTCCGCCAGGAACTCACGCAGCGTGTCAATAGTGTGGGTGGGCGTCCTCCTGTCCACCTCCGTCCGGGATACCGAAAACTCCGCCACGCCTGCCGTCGCCAGGAGCGTCATGGCATAGCGATCCTCTGCCGGGGACACGGCGTGGTCCCGCTTATGCGGAGGCATCCCCGTGGGGATGAAGATGATGCGGTCAATGTCCAAGCTGCGCCGGCACTCCTCGGCCACAAGCAGATGAGCATAGTGTATGGGGTCAAACGTCCCGCCCATGATGCCCGTCTTCGACACGGCGATACCTCCTGAGGGTATTGGCCCAGCGGGCCTACTCCATTATTTTATCAGGCTGAAACTCAAATTCCTCCTCGCCGATGAGGACCCAGTCTCCCTCATGGGCTCCAGCGGCCTCAAGGGCCTCCTCAACGCTGAGGCGCTTCAGCAGGCGCGAGAACTTCAGCATCGCGTCCTCCTGCTCAAAGTTGATGCGGCCGACAGCCCGCTCCAGGTTTGCGTGTTCCACCCGGAAACGTCCATCCGGCAGGCGGATAATCTCCACGGGGTCCGGCGTCCCTCCCCGGCCCTTCCGGCGCGGGAGCTCCTGCACGGCGGGAGACGGCGTCTTCGCCAGCGTAACCGTTCCCTCAGGCCTTGGGGCGGCGCGCACCAAGGCCACGACCTCCCGTATCAGCTCCGGGATGCCGTTCCCCGTCAGCGCGCTTGCCAGCAGGCAGGGGGTCCCCTGGCGCGCCATCTTCTCCTTCAGGAGGCGGGCATTCTCCTCCGTGCCGGGCAGATCGGTCTTGTTCCCCACCACGACGCACGGCCGCGCGTCCAGGTCGGTCCCGTAGGCCCGGAATTCCTCCCGGACGACCTCAATGTTGCCCAGCACGTCCGGCTCGGAGAGGTCCACCACGTGCAGGAGCGCGCGGGTGCGCTCGACGTGGCGGAGGAACTGGAGCCCCAGCCCCTTGTCCTCATGCGCTCCCTCGATCAGCCCGGGCACGTCCGCGACGACAATCTGCTGGTCGTCCACGGCCAGCACCCCCAGGTTGGGGGAGAGCGTCGTGAAGGGGTAGCCCGCGATGCGCGGCTTTGCGCCGCTGATGGCGGCCAGAATGCTGGACTTCCCCGCATTGGGGAACCCCACCAGTCCCACGTCCGCGATGAGCTTAAGCTCCAAGGTCAGCGTCCGCTCCTCGCCTGGGTCGCCCTTCTCCGCAAAACGAGGGGTTCGCCGCACGGAGGTCGCAAAATGAGCGTTGCCGCGCCCGCCGCGCCCACCCCTGGCCGCGACGAACGTCTGTCCCGGTTTCACGAGGTCGGCCAGGATGCGGCCCTCCTCGTCCCTTACCAATGTCCCGCAGGGCACGGATATCCTCAGGTCCTCGCCGTTGGCCCCCGTGCGCATCGCGCCCGCGCCGTGCCCGGCGTGTCCCGCCTGGAAGCGGCGGTTGTACTCGAAATCCGCCAGGGTCACGACGCCCCCCACGGCTTCGAGGATCACGCTGCCTCCCTGGCCTCCGTCCGCCCCGTCCGGACCTCCCTTGGGAATGAACTTCTCACGGCGAAAGCTCAGCGCGCCGTTCCCGCCCCGCCCCGCCCTCACCGTTATCCTGGCTAAATCTACAAATTTCAAGTCAGCACCACTTCAAATTTACGCTTCAAGTTCAAAGCCCTCCGCGGGGGATGTCCCGGCGCAGAAGGATTACAGAAAAAGAGGTCCCGCAGGAAAGGGACCTCTGGTGTCCTAAGGCAAAATCCACGGGGACCGGCTTAGTCGGCGGCGGGGACGACCGAGACGTACTTGCGGTCCCCCCTGGTGGCGTACTCCACCTTCCCCGAGACGAGGGCGAAGAGGGTGAAGTCCCTGCCCAGTCCCACGTGCTTGCCGGGGTGCAGATGGGTTCCGCACTGCCGGACGAGGACGCTGCCCGCCGGGACCTGCGTCCCCGCGTAGACCTTGACGCCACGGTACTTCGGCTTGCTGTCGCGGCCGTTGGTGGAGCTGCCCTGCCCCTTCTTGTGGGCGAAGAACTGTATGTCAAATTTAAAAGTCATAACTGTACCTCCGTAATATTCACATATTCGGGACTGCCCGCTTCGATCTCCCGCAGGGAGAGCGCGATGGTCCGCGTCAAAAGGTCCAGCCTCTCCGCGGAGCCTCGGGGCCACATAACCTGAATTAACGGGACCTCCGGGTTCACCTCGCACTCCAGCCCCTCAACCTCCGCCACATCGGAGAGGCCGAGGAGCAGGGCATGAAGCAGCGATGAGACCGCGGCGCAGACGATATCCCTGCCCTTATCCGCGAAACCGGAGTGCCCCCGGCTCTCGACGCCGCGGAGCCTGCCGCCCTCCCAGTAGAGGGTAACCTCCGTCATCCTGACTCAGAGGGAAAGGATTCCCTGAACCCCCTACCCGTTAATCCCGCGGATGCCCACCTCAGTGTAGTACTGCCGGTGCCCGCGCATACGGCGATAGTTCTTCTTGCTCTTGTACTTGAAGACCAGGACCTTCTTGTCCCGCGCCTGGGCCAGGACCTCCGCCCTCACGCTGGCCCCCTCGACATAGGGCTTGCCCACCCGGACGCCCTCGTCGCCGCCGACCAGCAGCACTTTGTCGAACACGACCTCGCTGCCCGCCTCGCCCTCCAGGCGCTCCACGCGGAAGCGGTCGCCCTCCTGAACACGGTACTGCTTGCCACCCGTCTCAATCACTGCGTACATTAAATGATTTCCTCCTCCCGCCGGAGCCAGGCCCCCAAGGACTTTTATTCAGTGGGAAAAACCTCCCCCGATCCCCCGGGATTTAGCAGTCCGCTCACGGACATGCCCGCTCCATGCGACATTTAACCTCATGAATTTTAAGCAAGATATGTGCTTTCGTCAAGGAAAAAACAGCTCAACGTCCCTTGCGTTTTCCCGGCGCCGCGATCTCCTCCGCGTACTCCTTCAGGAACCGCGCGGTGTATCCCTTGCCCTTCCTCATGACCTCCTCCGGCGTGCCCTCAGCCACCACGCGGCCGCCGCCCTCGCCGCCCTCCGGCCCCAGGTCGATGATGTAGTCCGCCGAGAGCAGCACGTCCAGGTTGTGCTCGATGAACACCACCGTGCTGCCGTGGTCCACGATGCGGTGCACGATCTCCAGCAGCTTCCTCACGTCTGTGTAGAACAGGCCCGTCGTGGGCTCGTCCAGCAGGTAAAGCGTCCGGCCGCCAAAGCGCTTCGACAGCTCCTTGGAGAGCTTCACCCGCTGAGCCTCGCCGCCGGAGAGCGTCAGCGCCGACTGCCCCAGGCGGATGTAGCCCAGCCCCGCGTCCTGGATTAACCGGAGGCGCGGCACGATGCGGGGAATGTCCCTGAAGAACTCCGCGGCCTCGTCCACCGTCATGGCCAGCACGTCCGCGATGGACCTGCCCTTGAACTTCACCTCCAACGTCTCATGGTTGTAGCGGGTCCCGCCGCAGACCTCGCAGTCCACGTAGGCGTCCGGAAGGAAGAGCATGGATATCTTCATCGACCCCGCCCCGCCGCAGGCCTCGCAGCGCCCGCCCCTGACGTTGAAGCTGAAGCGCCCCGGGCCGTAGCCGCGAATCTTCGCCTCGGGCAGCCCGGCGTAGAACTCGCGGATGAGTGAGAACACGCCGGTGTAGGTCGCGGGGTTGGAGCGCGGCGTGCGCCCGATGGGGCTCTGGTCCACCAGGACCACGTTGTCGAAGGGGATGCGCCCTCCGGCCTCCGAGCCCTCGATGGCCTTAAATTTGCCGGGGCGCTCGCGGAAGTCGCGGTCCAGTTTGCGCCGCAGCCCCTTATACAGCACGTCGTAGAGGAAGCTGCTCTTGCCGGAGCCGGAGACGCCGCTGAGGCAGGTGAACGTGCCGCAGGGGATCCGGACGTCGATGCCCTTCAGGTTATGATGGGCCGCGCCCTTCACGGTCAGCCAGCCCGCGGGCCCGCGGCGGCCGATTTTATTGTTGGAGACGACCCCCGTGGCCTCGCCCCGGAGGTAGGGGCCGGTGAGCCCGTCCGTCGCCAGCACCTCGTCGTAGGTCCCGTTCTGGAGGACCTCCCCGCCCAGCTCGCCCGCGCCGGGCCCCATCTCGATGAGCGCGTCCGCGGCCTTCATGGTCTCGCGGTCGTGCTCCACGACGACGACGGTGTTGCCCAGCTCGCGGATGGAGGTGAGCGAGTGGACCAGGCGCTCTGTGTCGCGCGAGTGCAGGCCGATGGTCGGCTCGTCCAGGACGTAGAGCACGCCGCTGAGGTTCGAGCCGATCTGCGTGGCCAGGCGTATCCTCTGGCTCTCCCCGCCGGAGAGGGTGTCCGCCCGCCGCAGCAGCGACAGATAGCCCACCCCCACGTCCACCAAGAAGTCCAGCCGCTTCCGTATCTCGATCATCACTTGCTCGACGATGCTGGCGTCCGTCCTGCCGAGGTCCAATTTCTTCATGACCTGAGCGAGCTGGTCCACGGGCATCACCAGCAGGTCGCCAATGCCATAGCCCGCGACCTTGACGTTCAGCGCCTCGGGCCGGAGCCGCAGCCCGCCGCAGGTCTTGCAGATGTCCTCCTCGCGATAGCTCGCGATTTCCTCCAGGACGGCCTCGCTCTCGCTGTCCTGCCACCGGGCCTCCAGCCAGTGCACCAGGCCCTCGTAGCGCCCCATGTATGGCCGGGCGATGCCCTTCTCGTCGAACACCATCGGGACCTTCTCGTCGCCGCTGCCATTCCAGATGAACGAGCGCACCTCCGGGGGCAGGTCCTTGTACTTCGGCGTCAGGTCCCAGCCGTGCTTCTTCGCGAAGAGGGCGATCTTCGTCAGGGCGTAGGGCTTTGAGCGCCAGGGGATGATGGCCCCCTCAGCGATGGGGCGCTCGGGGTCGATCACCAGGTCCTCGGAGAAGTGCTCGTGGCTGCCCAGCCCGCCGCAGTCGGGGCACGCGCCGAAGGGGTTGTTGAAGGAGAACAGGCGCGGCTCGATCTCCGGCATCCCGATGCCGCAGTCCGCACAGGCGTACTTCTCCGTCATCATGTACTCCGATGGACAGGAGGTTCCGTCTTTCCCGTCGGTGCTCTGTCCCTCCGGCGCGATGAGGACAAAACCGTCCGCCCCCCGCAGGGCCGCCTCAACGGACTCCGCGATGCGGCTCCGCCGGTCCTCCGTCACCTTCAGGCGGTCGATGACCACCTCGATGTTGTGGCGCTTCCGCTTGTCCAGCGAGATGTCCTCCTCCAGCCACAGCACCGTGCCGTCCACGCGCGCGCGGGTGTAGCCCTTCTCGCGCATCTGGCTCAGGAGGTTCCTGAACTCTCCTTTCTTGCCCCGGACGAGGGGGGAGAGGATCTCGATACGCTGCCCGCCGTTATTCTGAAGGATGTAGCCCACGATCTCGTCGATGGAATGGCGCTGCACGGGCTTGCCGCAGTTTGGGCAGTAGGGGATCCCGACGCGGCCGTAGAGGAGACGGAGGTAGTCGTAGATCTCCGTCACCGTGCCGACGGTGGAGCGCGGGTTGTGCCCCGTGCCCTTTTGCTCGATGGAGATGGCGGGGGAGAGGCCGGAGATGTCGTCCACATCAGGCTTCTTCTGCACGCCCAGGAACTGCCGCGCGTAGGCGGAGAGGGACTCCACATAACGGCGCTGGCCCTCGGCGTAGAGCGTGTCGAACGCCAGGGACGACTTGCCGGAGCCCGACGGCCCCGTGATGACCACGAGCCTGCCCCGCGGGATGTCCACATTCACGTTCTTGAGGTTATGTTCTCTTGCGCCTCGAATACGAATGGTGTCCAATTAAAAAACTCCTTATTCTCGTCTGAAGTGGCGCCCCAGGTCCTGGGCCGTCATTTTGAGCATCGTCGGGCGGCCGTGGGGGCAGAAGAAAGGCTGTTCGCATTGGTGCAGGCTGCGCCACAGCGCCAGCGCCTCCTCGCGGGAGAGCGCCGAGGTCAATTTCACAGCGGCCTTGCAGGCCATCGTGGCCCACGAGCGCCAGAGGAGCTCGCGGGGGTCGCCGCCGGCCTCGTCCTTCAGGGCCGCCAATGAGGCGCGCAGCAGGGCATCGGGCTCGATGATCCCGATGGAGAAGGCGGGGACGGACCGCAGGCACAGCCCCCCGTCCCGCTCCTCGAGGCCGAACCCCGCCGCCTCCAGCGCGCCGCGCTGTTCCGCGGCCTCCAGGGCCAGCGTGGGGGGCAGCGCCGCCGGAAGCAGCAGGTTTTGCGACGCATCCACGCCCCACGCCTGGGCCCTTATGCGCTCGTAGCCCACGCGCTCATGGGCCGCGTGCGGGTCCATCAGGGTCAGCCCGTCCGGCGCGTCGAACACGAGGTAGCCCGACGCGGTCTGCCCCATATAAGCGGGAACGCCGGCAGCCGGTCCGGTGGCTTCAATGTCAGAAGCAGGGAGAGGAAGCGCGGCTGGCATCTCCTGAAACTCCGGCGGCTCGATGGCCGACGGCGAACGGGCGCATCCTTGCGTTGTCGTCGGCACTTGTGCCGCCTGCACGTCGCGGGGGAGGGGAAAAGGAGAGGCCTCCCTATACGCCTCCCCCCGGGGACAGGGCGCTGGAGGCGGGCCGGAAAAGGGCCTGTTGTGTGCGCGTGGAACAAAGCCTCCCGCCCTTTCACGGGAAAGGACGTTTTCACCGGGCCCGTCTCGGAAATTCCAGCCGCGCGTTAGGACCGCGGCGCGTGAACGGGGCTCCGCCGCCGTCTCTCCCCCGGCAAACGGCACGGACGCGGGGCCGCCCAGTTGGGCCGCCGCCTGCCTCACGGCCTCAAAAACCTCTCCAGGGTAGCGGAAGCGAACCTCCGCCTTCGCGGGGTGGATGTTGACGTCCACCAGCGAGGGATCGAGCGACAGGAACAGGGCCCAGCTGCCGGACAGTTCCCTCGCCGCAGCGCCCACGGCGCCCTTGACGAGGGGATCGTTCACGGCCCGTCCGTTCACGAACGCCATGATGTCGTTCCGCGCCGCCATCCCCTTGACGCCCCCCTGCCTGGGCTGCCACCAGCACTCCAGGGACAGATGCCCGGCGGCGGCTTCCGCCCGCTGGATGTCCGGGCCCGCCCCCCACAGAACCTCCAGGACGCGCCGGCGTCCCGCCTCGCCCTCATCATGCCCCCTCGTTGCCAGGACCTCGCGCCCGTCGTGCTCCAGGGCGAAAGCCACGTCCGGACGGCAGGCCGCGTATTCCCGCAGCAGGACAGCGGCTCGGCGAAGTTCCCCCGCCGCGCTTTTCAGGAACTTCCGCCGCGCGGGAAGATTGCCGAAGAGCTCGTCCACCTGGACGCGTGTGCCCGGGGCGCAGTTCACGGGGCGGTGCTCCACCACGGCCCCGCCCGCGGCGCGGATCAGCCCGCCCGATGCGCTGCTCTCCGGCCGGCTGCGGATCTCCACGCCCGCCACCGCCGTCAGGCTGGCGAGGGCCTCCCCGCGATAGCCCAGGGTCTGGATCGCGTCGAGATCCTCAATACCACGGATCTTGCTCGTGGCATGGGGCGTCAGAGCCAGGGGCAGGTCCTCCAGGGCGATGCCGCAGCCGTCGTCCTCCACGACGATGCGGAGCCGCCCCCCATCCCACAGGCGCACGCGCACGCGCGCCGCTCCCGCGTCCAGGGCGTTCTCCACCAGCTCTTTCACCGCCGAGGCCGGGCGCTCCACCACCTCACCCGCCGCGATGCGCGTCCAGACCCCCTCGGGCAGCTCTTTAATTGGAGGCATCCTGCGCCCTCACGCTCTTCTCCTTCATCTTGGCCAGGACCTGCAGGGCGCGCACCGGCGTCATGTTGTCCACGTCCATCGCCGCCAGCTCCTCGACGATGGCGTCCGTCTCCGGGGAGAAGAGCAGGATTTGCCGCTTCAGCGCTTTCTGAGGCAGGGGCTCCGGGATGGCGGAGCGCTCAAAGCCCTCCTTCTCAAAGACCTCCAGCAGCTCAAACGCCCGGCGCAGCACCGGCGCGGGCAGCCCCGCCAGGCGCGCCACCTCAATGCCATAGGACCGGTCCGCAGGCCCCGGGACGATCTGATGCAGAAACACGATCCCGTCCGGCCCCTCGTCCACGGCCATGCTGTAGTTCTTCACACCGTCCAGCCGCTCCTCAAGACAGGTCAGCTCGTGACAGTGCGTGGCGAAGAGGACCCGTGCCTTCGAGCTCCCGTGCAGGTGCTCCAGCACGGCCCAGGCGATGCTCATGCCGTCCCACGTGGCCGTGCCGCGTCCCACCTCGTCCAGGATGACGAGGCTCCGGTCCGTGACGTTGTTCAGGATGTTAGCCGTCTCCAGCATCTCCACCATGAAGGTGCTGCTGCCCCGCACGAGGTCGTCCCGCGCTCCAATGCGCGTGAAGACGCGGTCCACCAGGCCAAAAGACGCCTCCTCCGCGGGGACCCACAGCCCCGCCTGGGCCATGATGGAGAGCAGCGCCGTCATGCGCAGCCAGGTGGATTTGCCCGCCATGTTGGGCCCCGTAAGGATGATGACGCGGGCGTCCTGCTCGCCCTCCGGGGCCCCCTCCCCCAGGTGAACGTCGTTGGGGACGAAGCTCGTATCCGTCAGCGCCGTCTCCAGCACCGGATGACGGCCGCCGCGTATTGTCAGCTTCATCGACTCATCCACCGCAGGGCGCACGTAGCTGCGCTCCCTCGCGACGGCCGCGCAGGAGGCCAGACAGTCCAGGACGCCCAGCAGGCGGCCCGTCATCTGGAGGTCCGCGCCCTCCAACACGACGTGTTCCACGACGTCCTGATAAAGCCCCGCCTCAATCCGCGCGATCTCGTCCTCGCTGCGGGCCATTTTGTCCTGAAAGTTTCGAAGCTCCGCCGTCACGTACCGCTCGGCGTTGACCAGCGTCTGGCGGCGCTCGAAGTGCGGCGGCACCGTCGCCAGCCCCGCCTTGCCTATCTCAAGGTAGTACCCAAAGGCACGGTTGTACCCGGCCCTCAGCCGCGGGGAGCCGCAGGCCACCCGCTCGCGCTCCACGTACTCCGCCAGCCACGCCTCCCCCTTCCCGGACACGTCGCGCCACGAGGCAAGCTCCGCGCTGAAGCCGGAGCGGATAACCGGCCCCGTGCCCAGTGCGCGCGGAAGGTCCTCCTCCAGTGCCCCGTCAAGGTATTCACGCAGGGCCGTCAGGTCGGGGAAGGAACCGAACAGCCCCGCCAGGGGTTCGTTGAAGTTTGACAGCGACATCAAATCCGGCAGCAGACGCAGGGTGTCGCGCACGGCGCCCAGGTCGCGGGGCCCCCCGGCCCCAAGGGACAGGCGCGAGAGGGCGCGCTCCACGTCGCGCGTGCCGGCCAGGATGTCCTGAAGCCAGGCCGTGTCCGCAGGGGCCTCGACGAGGAGCCCGATGGCGTCCTGCCTTCGGCCGATGCCCTTCACGTCCATCAGGGGGCGCAGCAGCCATTCCCGCAGGGTCCTCCGGCCCATGGGCGTGCGGCACTGGTCCAGGCAGGAGAGAAGCGAGGGGCCCGAGGCCGTCTCCGGGATGAGCTCAAGGTTGCGCTGCGCGGCGGCGTCGAGGCTCATGCGCCCCCTCGTGAGAAGCGGGGTGATGCGCAGGACGTGGCGGATGGCGCTGAACTGCGTCGCGGAGAGGTAATCCAGCACGGCCCACGCGGGGCCCACGCAGGGGTCGTCCTCGTCGATGCCGAACCCCGCCAGGCGCGCCGCACCCCCCTGAGACGTGGCCTGCCCAAGCGCTGAGGACAGACGGAGGCTGGCGTTTTTCGTCTTGAAGGCTTCCGGCGCCGCGGGGCGGAGGGCGAATTCCCGAATGAAGCCCGGCAGGTTTTTCTCCGGCACGTTGGAGGGGTAAAGGACCTCGCCCGGGGCGAAGGCCGAGAGCAGTGCGGCGGCCTCCCGGCGGGGAAGCGTCCCGGCCTCGAGGCGGCCTGTTTCCACGGAGAGCAGCGCCATGGCGATCCTCTCGGATTTGGCGCGGGGCTCCCCTCCGGACAGGGGCAGGACGGCGGCCAGATGGCCGGCCCCGCCCAGCGGGCCCCCAGATGTGTCTCCGCCCTCCTCCGGGACGTAGGTCCCCGGGGTCACCACCCGCACCACGCGCCGGTCCACAACGCCCTTCGCGGGGACTTCCCCGACCTGCTCGCAGATCGCGGCCCGGTAGCCCGCCTTGATGAGGCGGCCCAGGTAGAGGTTCAGGGCGTGGTGAGGCACCCCGGCCATGGGGATTTTTTTCTCAGAGTCGCGCGCGGTCAGGGCGATGTCCAGCACCGCCGCCGCCACGCGGGCGTCGTCGAAGAACAGCTCGTAGAAGTCGCCCATGCGAAAAAGGAGCAGGGTGTCGGGGTACTGCTCCTTGAACTTGCCATATTGATCCAGCCAGGGCGTCAGCTTGACGTCGTCAGGTATCGCCATGTCCTCCCCCTATCCTTCCCCGGCGCCCGGGGCGGCGTCCCAGGCGTCCGCTTCGGTCAGGCTCTCCAGGGCGTTCAGCACCTTACCGTAGAGGTCCGGCACGTCCAGCCGAAGTTTGGCTATCCATTCCCGCGCGTTCTGGCGCTCCGTGTGCCCCGCGTAAGGGCAGGGCGTCTTGAGGATGGGCAGGGCAAGCCGCCGCGCCTCGTCGATCACCGCCGCCTCCGTCGAGAGGACGAGGGGGCGTATCACCGTCACACCGGTCCGGGACATGGAAACGCATGGCAGGAAGCTCCGCGCTCGCCCCGCCCGCAAAAGGTTCATGAAGAAGGTCTCCACCGCGTCGTCCAGGGAGTGTCCCAGGGCCAGCTTGTTAAACCCCTGCTCCGCCGCCCACGCGCACAGCCGCCCACGCCGCATATTGGCGCAGAAGCTGCACGGGGAGCGCTCGCCGCGCTCCGCGATAATCTCCATGATGGGCTGCTCCAGGACGGAGTAAGGGACTTCCCGCGCGGCGCAGTAGCCCTCCAGCGTCGAGACGTTCATGCCAGTCAGCCCCACCGTGCAGGCCGCCAACTCAAATTTCACGGGGCTCCGCCGCCGGAGGTCGGAGAGGGCGTGAAGGAGGACCAGGCTGTCCTTGCCCCCGGAAAGCCCCACCAGCACGCGGTCGCCCGGCGCGATCA
Organism: Fretibacterium sp.; assembly: GCA_017476945.1. Taxonomy (GTDB): domain Bacteria; phylum Synergistota; class Synergistia; order Synergistales; family Aminobacteriaceae; genus JAFUYV01. Next base: position 3,338 of record JAFUYV010000243.1, on the reverse strand, counting down.
TACCCCAACGCGCCAGAGCCCGTCCCACGCGCCGCCTCAACGCATGGCAGAGCGGCTGACGCCAGGAAGCCTCTATCTGGGGCAAAGCTCTCTCGTCCAAAGACATCCATCCTTCCTTTTTCGAAAAATTTGAGGGATTAGCCCACGTTCAGCGAGCCTATCTCAGACGGCGGCAAATCCGTCACGCTGAAAATATCCCTGAGGGATATCCTCGGCGCGGCTCATCTCGCGAGTTCCTTTGCTCCAGGCCCCTCGGCATGAGTTCACTTTGCCTGCCACGCGAGCTCCTGAACCCGCAGAAGGGGAAGCCCGGAGTACCGCGCAATCTTCTCCCGCGCCAGCGCCCCCGCCTGGAGCATCCTCTGCGCCGCCTCCATCTTCCCTTCCTTCAACCCTTCTTTTCGTCCTTCTTCTTTCAGCTCCTCCGAAGAGCTGCTCATCTCGCGAATTTCCTCCTCGCTCTCCTTGAAATATCTCGTCCGGTCCGCAAGGACTCTGTAGTGCATCTGGTCCGGGTCCTTGCAGAAAAAGTCGTGCATCAGCTTTCCCAGCGGCGTGTCCGCGTTCCGCATCGCCCCGTTCACGTACAGGATGTGCGCTCCATCCTCAAGCCGCTTCCCCGCTATTATATCGCAGCAGGCCGGCCCCAATCCCCGCCGGGATTTTGCCCGCTCGCGGCGCGTGCCTGATTTAATCGCTCACGGCGCGTGCCTGTTTAACCGCTCACGGCCGGGCCAAAGACGCGATGAAACATTTGGCGCGGGGGAGGTACCCCCCGCGCCCCCTGAATTTCAGCTCGAGGCTCGACGCAAGGCTGGGGGCGGCGCGAAAACAAATCCCCGCCGGGATTTTGACCGCTCACGGCCGGGCCAAAGACGCGGCCTCCATGCCGCTGGCCCGGCACTAGCGCATCCCCCCTCCGGGGGCAGGCTGCCGTCGTCGCCGCGGGGCTGGGGCGGCGCGAAAACAAATCCCCGCCGCCCAACGGGACAGCGGGGACTTTCAGGAGATAAAGATAAAACAGGTGAAACCGAGGAAGACAGGGCGCCGCCCTCACAACGGCGCCTTATCTTTTGTGGCAGATTGAATTAACCTAGCGCTTTCTTTCTAGCGCTTCTTCGCCAGGGGCAGGAGCGCCGCGAGGAGCAACGCCACCCCGCCCAGGCCCAGGTCGCACCCGCCGGAGCCGTTGTTGCTCGTCGGGCCGTCGCCGGGCTCTTTCTCCGTCACCGTCGCCGTGGCGATCACCGGGTTGTACGTGACCCCCTTCGTCAGGTGCGCAGCCACCGCAACTTCCTTGTCCGACGGCACCTCGTCGATGACCGCCTCATCAGCCGTGACGCCCTCAACGTCGTGCAGGAAGACGGCCTTGCCCGTCTCGATCTCCGCGGTCAGGACAACGAGCTCAACGGACTCCGAGCTGCTGTCCGTGCCGTTGCCGTACCACACCAGCTTGTCGCCCGCCTTAATGGCCGAGCTCTCCTTGAGGAGCTTGGCAATCGAGAAGACATAGATGCCGTCGTCCTCAACGGTCATCGACTGCAGGGCGATGGTCTGGACGTTGGAGACGGTGATCCCCTCGCCGCCAAGGTCAGCGTCCGCGCTGGTTGCGGCCGCGGCTTTGGAGGTCGTAACCTCAGACGCGTCCCTGTCCCCCGAGGTGATGGCCGTGGCGTCGTACACGGTCAGGCTGGTGTTCAGCAGGTTCTTGACCGTCGTCGTGTCAAGCGTGGCCTTCTCGATCGCGGCGCCCTGCGAGTCGTCAATGACGCCCTCGTCGCCGCCCTTGGCGGGCACGACGATCTTCACAACGATGTCGAAAGACTTCGCGTAGTCGTGGCTGATCGTGATGGTCATGTCAGCGTTTTGTGCCGCTGTCGCGGGCGCAATCCCCGTGACAACGATGTCCGTAGAGGCCTCGCCGCTCACCACGGCTGTTCCAAGGGAGAACACGACCTTGTCAATGCTCAGAGGATAGGTATCGAACTTGGTGCCGCTCAGCGGAGCCATCTTGACGTCAAAGGAGGTCACGTCCGCCTTCAGCGTGATGCTCTTGGGCGCGTCCGAGCTGATGACGTCCTGGCTGACCTTCACAACGTTGTCACCGCTCACATTGGAGAACGTCAGTGCCACATCGACGCTCGTGACGGCGCCGCCCTTGCCATTCTCGTTGGACTTTGGCGTCACCTTCACGGCGATGTAATAGTAATCGGTACCACCATTATCAGCGGCCTTGATCTGCAGGTAGTACGTCGTCGGCGATGTCGGGGCAGCAATCCCATCGGTCATAACGTCGTCTACTTCCGCCGCATTCTCGTCAACGACCTTCGTGAGCTCCGTGTCGCTAAGTGCAGGAGTAGTCTCTGCCGGTATCCCTGTGATCTTGAGCGTTGTCCCCGTCAGCGTCACCTCGATGGGATCATCGTTGACCGTGGCGGCCTCAAGCTCTGTCGCGTCTGTAGCCTCCGCGGAAAGGGTGTTAAACGCCTCGCCGGTGTCCATCGTGGTCGTGATGGTGACGTCGGGATCTTCCTCAGCCACGGCGATCTTCGGGGTGGTGGCCGACGACGCAGCGACTCCCTCGCTCTCGGAGGTTGCGTCATCAATCGTGATCGTGATATCGCCCTCAGAGATGGGGTCTACACCCGTGAACTCAACTTTGATGTAATAATGCTTTTCATCCCCTTCGGCACTGTTTGTCTTTCCTCTTGCTGTGAGGTGGATGTAAGCCTCCGTAACAGCAGACCCTGAGAGCCCTGAGCTGAGAGCGACTCCAGTAGCCGCACTGACGAGCTCCACCACTACGACATCGTGCGCATCATCATTGCCGGTCCCGGCGGCACCCTTAGTACCTGAAGTTGCATCAACAGTGAATGGCGTCGTTGCATCATCCTGTGCTACTGTAAGGGTCAATATCCCCTCCGGGGCTACCCACGGCGACGGGACAGTAGCTACGCCATCTTCATCGGGAAAAAGGTCGTTTAAAGCCTCTTTTTTGAGAGTTACTGTCCCACTGGCGATTGCCACCTTAGACGTATCTGTTATAGAGCTTGTAATCGTAGCAGCGCCCGTAGTTGTAATGGCAAGGTCCGCCGCAGCAGCAGCCTGCGACCCCAACGCGCTCCCGGCACTCAAGGCCAGGGCCAGGAGCGCCGTCAAAAAGACCAAAATCCGTTTCTTCATAATCTGTTTTACCTCCGTTTTTAAATTTCTAACCCAAAAACTCACGCCGTGTTGACTGATTGAAAAACCCCGCCGCGCCAGGACATTCCCCCTCTCGCTTCACGGTTCCGCCGCCTTCGCCGGGTGTGAGGACAGCAAAAAAACAGGGGCCCGTG
>JAFUYV010000242.1 GCA_017476945.1 Fretibacterium sp. | reverse complement strand
GCTCCCCGGCAGTTTATATGGACCTCCCGCCACGTAGACCACATCGCCCGTCGTGACGGTGTTTTCCAGGAAGGACTCAAGGGTGTCCTCCGTCCCCGCGGCGGTCCAGGACTCCGTGGACCACCGGATGCCCATGTCGCCCGTGTCCTTCCGCACGTAATACGTGGCGGCCTCGGCCTGAAGTGTGAGAAGACAGAGGGCTGCTGCGAGGAGAGCGAGCCTCCGCATGGCTCACGGCCTTCCCCGCGGGTCCCTGTGCCTGTGTCCCTCCTGGTGCCCTCTGGGGCCGCCGCGCAGGCGACCTCCCTGCTCGGCCTTGGGGAAGCGCCTCGGCCGCGGAAGCCCCCGGCCCGACGGGGACGCGTCCTCATGCCTCTGGGCCGGCACGCCGTCGGGATAAAAGCCCCAGCGGGCGAGGGCCGCGCGCCCCTGGTCCAGCCGCGAGAGCGCGAAGGGCAGAAGTTCCGCAAGGACGTAATCGCCCTTAAGCCGTATGGCCCCCACCTCCTGGCGCTCCACCTTCAGCGCCGAACACAGGGCGTTGAGGACGTGGCCGACATCCAGGACGGGACCCCGGTCGCAGTTGAAGCGGATCATCGTCCCCCTGGGCCGCCGCCCGGAGACGCCGGTGTAGGGTCCCGTCGCCTGCCCCAGCCCGCGCCGGCGGCGGCGCTCCTTCTCGCGCTCCAGCTCCTCGCTGAGGGGATAGCCCTTTGCCGTGCGCGCGCTGAGGAAGGCCAGGAGCTTCGCGGTCAGCACCCTGGGCTCAGCGCGGGAGAGGAGGTCCTCCGCCCAGGCCTGGCAGCTCGCGTAATCCTCGTCCAGCGGGGCGGAGAGGAGGCTGCGCTCCATCACCTCGCGCTGCACGGCGCGGATACGCCCCAGGTCCGGCATGTCCCTCCACTCCACCTTCATCTGCGTGGAGCGGAGCATGTCACGGAAGCGCCCGGCCTCCGGCGGGGAGAGGAGGATCAGGTTGGTCCCCTCGTTGCCGGCCCGGCCCGTGCGCCCGCTGCGGTGGACGAAGGTCTCCTGGTCGTCCGGCAGGCCGAGCTGGATGACGTGGGTGACGCCCTCGACGTCCAGCCCGCGCGCGGCCACGTTGGTCGCCACCAGGCAGGGGATGGAGCCGGACTTGAAGGAGGCCAGGACGGCGTTGCGCTCGTTCTGGGTCATGTCCCCCTGAAGGGCGGCGGCGCTGAAGCCCTGATCCTGGAGCTTCTGCGCGATCTCGATGGACTCCATCTTCGTGTGGCAGAAGACCAGGCAGCGCGCCGGGTGTTCCCACAGCAGGATGTTCACCAGCCCCTCAAAACGGCGGTGCGAGGGGATCATGTAGACGCGGTGCAGGATGTCCGCGTGCTGCGCCCCCTCCTCGACGAGGGAGAGCGTCAGCGGCTCGCTGAGGTAGCGGCCGGCGAGGGCCTGCATCTCCTCCGGCATGGTGGCGGAGAACAGCCAGCGGTTCCCATCGGGCATCGCCTCCAGGATGGCCTCCAGCTCGTCGCGGAAGCCCATGTCCAGCATCAGGTCACCCTCGTCCAGCACGACGTGCCGGATGCCCTCCGTGTCCAGGCTGCCGCGCTCAATGTGGTCGCGCACGCGGCCCGGCGTCCCCACGACGATTGCCGCGCCGCGGTGGAGGAGCTTGAGCTGCGGGACCATTTCCATGCCTCCAACAAGGGAGGCCACGGACAGCGTGAGGTCCTGCACCAGCCACTCGGCCTCGTGCGCGGTCTGTTGGGCAAGCTCGCGGGTCGGGGCGAGGATCAGTATTCGGGGGGCGCGGTCCGCCGGACGGATGTCCTGAAGGAGGGGCAAAAGAAAGGCCAGGGTCTTGCCCGATCCGGTCCGCGCCCTCACGATCATGTCCCGCCCCTGCCACGCGGAGGAGAGCACCCTCTGCTGCACGGGGGTGGGGTGTTCAAAGCCCTTCCGGTCGAGGGCGGTCATCAGCTCCGCCCGCAGGCCATAAGCGCTGAAAGCCGCCTCCCCATCGCCGGGAGAGAGCTGCCTCCCTTCCTCCGCGCTGTCCCATTCCACTTTACTGCGCACGTCCCGCGCCTCGTCCATCTATTATTCAACCTCCAGGAAGAACTGCAAAAAAATGAGGAAGACCCACGGGCCTTCCTTCATTGACTCCATGACTTTTGAAATTATGCGCGAAGAGGGCGGGAATGTCAAGGTTTCCCGGCCCGCCGCGCATGGAGAGGCCGGCGGGCCCCGACCCCCTTATAGCTTGAAGTGCGCCATCGCGTCATTCAGCCCGCTGGCCAGCCCGTTGATCGTGTTGGTATCCTCGGACACCTGCCTGACGTTGCCGGCGATCATCTGGACGGCGGCCGCGACCTCCTCGTTCGTCGCCGAGGTATGCTCCGCGACGCCGGACAAGGCGGTCACCGCGTCCAGGATGGTGTCCTTGATGCTCTCGAGCTGCTTCGTTATCGAGGCCACGGAGGATATCTCCTCCACGGAGGCCTGGATATCCTTGTCCAGCGCCTTGAACTTCTCCTGCGTGACGGACAGCGACTCCTCCTCCTCCGCGATGATCTTCTTCACGCTCTCGGCCTGCTGCACACACTCGCCCGAAAGCACCCCCATCTCGGCGACGATATCCTTGATCTGGGTGGCGGAGTCATCCGACTGCTCCGCGAGTTTCTTGATCTCCACGGCCACGACTCCGAAGCCCCGTCCCGCCTCACCGGCCCTCGCGGCCTCTATGCTCGCGTTGAGCGAGAGGAGATTGGTCTGGGAGGCGATGTCGCTGATCAGCTTCACCATCTCGCCGATCTTGACAATGGCGGCGTTCGTGGCGTTGATCCTGTCCGTAATGACCTCGATTGCGTCCGCGGACTTCACCGAGGAACCCGTCACGTCCTCGATGCACTTCCTGGCGATCCGGTTGGCCTCGCTCATGTCCAACGAATTGGCGTTCAGGTTCCCGACGTTCCGGACGGCCTCCTCGATGATCTTTCCCATGTCCGTCACGTTGTCGTGAATGTCCTGGACGTTCTTGGCCATGCCGATGGCCGTCTGGGCGAGGGACTGCATGGACTCCGCCACGCCGGACGTCTCGGTTGACGCCTCGGACGCGAGGGCCGCCGTGGACTTCACGGTGTCCATCAGGGAGGACGCCGAATCATGGATCTGGCCGATGGAATTGGTCAGCGCCTCGCTCAGTCGCTCCGAGGCCTGAAGGAGCTGAACGGCCTCGTTGAGGCTGCTCCTTGAGGAAATTTTAATGCTCAGCTCGCCGTGCGAAAGCCTTTCGATGCCGTGCGACACCTCCATGAACGGCTCCGCCACCTTCCTGGCGATATACAGGGCCACCGCGGTGATGAGGATGATCAGCCCCAGGCTGATGAGCGTGATGGAGATATAAATCTCCCTCTTGGACGCCTGGATGTTCGTGGCGGGCTTGCCCGAGAAGGCCATGCCCACCACCTTGGAGCCTTTCTGGAGCGGCATGTAGTACACGTAATAGGGCTGCCTGTTGATCTGCACGCTGTCGGAGTAATAATCTTTCCCGGAGCTGACGGTGGTCCAGACCGCACCGGAGGCCGGGGTGCCCTCGATACGGCTGCCGTCGAAGTTGAGGATCGTGGTCATGAAGCGAATATCCCCCTTGAAGAGGGTGAAGTCAACCCCCGCCGTCTTCATGGAGTCGATATACCCCGTGTCGTACTGGGGAAAACCATTCTCGTCAAGATCAACCCCGTCCTCCATTTGCAGCTCGTAATAGCGCTTGAGCGCCCTCGAGGCCATCATGAGCGTCTCCTTCGTGCTGTACTCGAGCTCCCTCACCATAATCCTGGACAGGGAGAAGCTCACGGCCGCCACCGCCAAAACCATGGGAAGCACGGCAAAAAGGACAAGCATCTTCTTGAGGGACATCCTCTTTTTGTGGGTTGGGCGGGCAGTTGCCCGCTTTGCCGTCTTCTTCTTAGCTGCCGCCACAGCCTTAACCGGTGTCTTCTTTGCCATCACCCAAGGGCCTCTTTTCCCTGAAAATCGCAGAAGAGTTGTGCTCTCATTATACACTTATCACCCGTTTAGTAAACTGTCTGTTCCTGGACTTTCTCCGTTTTCGTTCACCTGATTGAGTTTTCTTGACTTTAGCCTAATAAATTGATAGCATGAAAGAGTGTGTGAGAGGCGCACGAGAAAAAATTTAGAAAGGACTGTATGAAAGATGAAGAAGATTTTTGCCCTTTCCCTGGCCCTGTTGCTGGCCGCGGGCGCGGCGTTTGCCGCGGAGAGCGATACGGCTTATGTGAAGGCCAAGGGGAAGCTGGTCGTCGGCATCACCGACTTTGCCCCAATGGACTATAAGGACGAAAAGGGCGAGTGGATTGGCTTTGACGCCGACATGGCGAAGGCCTTTGCGGAGAGCCTGGGGGTGGCCGTGGAGTTCCAGGAGATCGAGTGGAACAACAAGATCCTTGAGCTGGACGGCAAGAACATCGACTGTGTGTGGAACGGCATGACCCTGACCAGCGAGGTCACCGCCGCGATGGAGTGTTCGAAGCCTTACTGCAATAACGCGCAGGTGGCCGTCGTCCCCGCGGCCGCAGCGGAGAAGTACCAGGACGCGGCAAGCCTGGCCGGGCTGAACTTTGCCGTGGAGCAGGGCAGCGCTGGCGAGGAGCAGGCGAAGATCCACGGGCTGAAGTTCACCCCCGTTCAGGATCAGGCCTCCGCGCTGATGGAGGTTGCCGCCGGGACGGCGGACGCCGCCATCATCGACTCCCTGATGGCCGCCGCGATGGTGGGCAAGGGAACGAGCTATGAGGGCCTGACCTACACCGTTGGCCTGAACAGCGAGGAGTATGGCGTCGGCTTCCGCAAGGGGTCTGACCTCGCCGCCGCCCTGGACGCCTTCTTTGCGGCGAAGTATGCGGACGGCGCCGTGCAGAAGGTGGCCGAGACGTATAAAATTCAGGCGGCCTTGATTGCGCGTTAGCTTTTTGAGGCGTGATATGAGGGCGGCATCCGGGGGAGCCTGGGTGCCGCGCCTTTTACGCGTGCCCTGTGGGGCGGGGGTGCCCTTATGGAACTGATTCTGCAACAGATGCCGGTCGTCATCCGCGCGCTGAACACCGGCTTCCTTCAGACGCTGAAGCTTTTTTTCATCACGCTGCTGGGGGCTTTCCCTCTGGGGCTGGTTATCGCTTTTGGCTCCATGTCCCGCATCCGGATCCTGAGCCTCTCGGCCCGTCTTCTGATCTGGGTCATCCGTGGGACGCCGCTGATGATCCAGCTCCTCATCATCTACTACTTTCCCGGGCTTGTGCTGCACCGTCCCATCTGGGGCGGCGGCGAGTCGGGGCGGTTCCTGGCCGCGTCGATCTCCTTCGTCATCAACTACGCCTGTTATTTCTCTGAGATCTACCGCGGCGGTATCCAGAGCGTCCCTCTCGGACAACAGGAGGCTGGGCTGGTGCTGGGCATGACGCGACGGCAGATCTTCTTCCGCGTTACGCTGCTTCAGATGGTCAAGCGGATCGTCCCTCCCATCTCCAACGAGGTCATCACGCTGGTGAAGGACACGTCCCTGGCGCGGATCATTGCTCTCCAGGAGGTCATCTGGGCTGGGCAGGCCTTCATGAAGGGCTCGCACGGCATCTCCGGCGCGATCTGGCCGCTGTTCTTCACGGCGGTCTACTATCTCATCTTTAACGGCATCCTGACGGTGCTCCTGGCCCATTTGGAGCGCAAGCTGGACTACTTCCGGATTTGATCTGCTCCCGGCGCGTGCTGGGTGAGGAAGGAGGAGCAAAATGACCATTCTGGAGGTCGAGCACATCCAAAAATCATTTAACGGCACGGACGTGCTGAGGGGCATCAGCTTTTCTCTAGAGCAGGGGCAGGTGCTTGCCATTATTGGCCCCTCCGGCGGCGGCAAGACGACCCTCCTGCGGTGTCTGAACTTTCTCGAGACGCCCGACCGGGGCGTCATCCGGGTAAACGGGGCGGTGTTGTTTGACGCGGACGACCCCGCCACGCTGAGGGAGTCCCAGATACGGCGAAAGCGCCTGCACTTTGGGCTGGTGTTCCAGTCGTTCAACCTATTCCCGCAGTACACGGCGCTGGAGAACGTCAAACTGGCCCCGGAGCTGCTGGCGAAGGAGCGGCCGGACTATCGGGCCGGCAGGGGGGCCATCCACGCGGAGATTGAGGCCAATGCCCGCGGGCTCCTTGCCCAGATCGGCCTGGCTGACCGCATGGACAGCTACCCGCACCAGCTCTCCGGCGGCCAGTGTCAGCGCGTGGCCATCGCCCGGGCCTTGGCCCTGCGCCCGGACATCCTCTGCTTCGACGAGCCGACCTCCGCGCTGGACCCGGAGCTCACGGGCGAGGTGCTGCGCGTCATCCGGGGGCTGGCGGCCCAGCGGACCACCATGATCATCGTTACCCACGAGATGTCCTTTGCCCGCGACGTCGCCAGCCAGGTGATCTTCATGGATGGCGGCCGCATCTGCGAGCAGGGCGCGCCGAGGGAGGTCTTCGAGCAGCCGCGGGAGGAGCGGACCCGGCAGTTCCTGTCCCGCTTCGCCCAGGAGTAAAGAAATGGGGGGTGAGCCGCCAAGCCCATCCCCACGTCGTTTCGCCGGCCCCCTGAGAGCGTCTATGCGCTGATTCAGGTCATGATGAGGATGCTGCCTTATGAATACGGCAAGGCAGGGTATGAGCTTGTTGGCAATTTTGACATTCCGGATAGAAAAACAGCTCAGGCGATACAGAACGGCCGTGCGGGGATTGGACGGATGCGGTCTCAATGTTCGCCGCTCTTGATTCTGAGCCTGGCGAGGAGAAATGATGTGATCTCTTATCACGACAAAAGCCTCTCGGCGTGATTGTGATTATAAACGATTGTCGCGTTCTGAGACCTGCAAGGTGATGTGCACCGGCCGGTTTTGGTACGTCCAGCCTGCAACTCTGCCTGGAACCGTGAGATAGGATCATAAAGCCGGACAGAAAAGGGAGGAGAAAGGGGTCGCCTCTCCCCTGTTCTCCCCCGCGCTGCTTCTGTCCTTTTTTCTAAATTTCCATAAATTCCTTCCAGTGTATCTCGTGCTTCCGGTTGTCGTGGAGGATGAGGTCATTCGTGAGCAGGTCCACCCGGTCCGCCAGCTCGAATTGGTCGGCCAGGTGATGGTCCGCCACCTCCTCGTCCTTGCCGCGGAACGCCTTTTTCAGGAAGATGGGCGTGAAGATCGTGCAGATGATGATCATGATGATGATGGGGCCAAGGTAATCCTCGTTGATCATACCCATCGCCATGCCCTTGCCCGCGACGATCAGCGCCACCTCTCCGCGGCAGACCATCCCCAGGCCGATCTGATAGCTCTGATGCTTGTCCAAGCCGCACAGCCGCGCGCCCAGGCCGCAGCCCCCCAGCTTGGAGATGACGCTGACGGCCACGAGCGCGGCCGTGAAGGCCAGAAGGCCGAGAGACATGTGGGGGATCGTGACCTCCAGGCCGATGTTGGCGAAGAACACCGGCGTCAGGAGGAGATAGGCGATGGTGTCGAACTTGCTGGCGATGTACTGACCCTTGGGCGACATCGCGATGATCATCCCGGCGGAGAAGGCCCCGATGATGTCCGCGATGCCGAACACAACCTCCGCGGCCCAGGCCATGAACAGGCAGAACGCGAAGCCGATGACCGGGTAGCGGCGCAGGTTGCGCTCCTCCTGCTGCCGGTCGGACCAGTCCATGAACTTATAGAACAGCACGCCCATCAGCCCGACGAAGACGAAGAAACCGGTGATCTTGACGAGGATGAGCAGCATATTCACCTGCTCGCCGGCCATGCCCGTGATGACGGTGAGGCAGATCAGGCCCAGGATATCGTCGATGAGCGCGGCGGCCAGGATGGTGTTTCCGGCCTTCGTGGACATCTTGCCCAGCTCCTTCAATGTCTCGACGGTGATGGAGACGGACGTTGCGGTCAGCACGGCGCCGACGAAGACCGCTGAGACGAATGTGGTGTTGGGGTCGAAAAGATACATCAACCCAGCCCCCATGCCCAGGGGGACCAGCACGCCGCTCAGGGCCACGACAAAGCCCACCTTCCCCGACGCCTGCAGGTCGCTGATGTTAGTCTCCATGCCGGCCGTGAACATGATGACGATGACCCCCAGCTCCGCCAGGCGGCTCAGTAGCCCAGACGGCATGAGGCAGAACTGGAAGCCCAGGAAGTGGCTCGTCAGAGCCCCCAGCACCGCGGGACCAAAGAACAGGCCCGCCATCAGCGCCCCCACAACCTGCGGGAGCTGCGCCCGGCGCGAGATGATGCTGAAAATTTTTGTCGAAAGCAGGATAACGCAAAGGCTCAATAGATAGGTGTATTCCATAGGACAATCCCCCCTGCGGCGATTATACACCCAGAAGGGGAACTTGACAGGATGGCCATGAGATTGTAAAATCCTTAACTGTGCTGTGAGCAAGCGTTCCGCGTGTACCCTGTGGGTATGGGCCGGTGTAGCTCAGTTGGTAGAGCAGCTGACTTGTAATCAGCAGGTCGTCCGTTCAAATCGGATCGCCGGCTCCAGGATTGTTGGGGTTATTAGTGTGGTGGAATGGCCGAGTGGTCAATGGCAACAGACTGTAAATCTGTCGGCGAGAGCCTACGTTGGTTCAAATCCAACTTCCACCACCAATCAGGCCGACTTAGCTCAGCAGGTAGAGCACATCCCTGGTAAGGATGGGGTCCCCGGTTCGAGTCCGGGAGTCGGCTCCATT
>JAFUYV010000241.1 GCA_017476945.1 Fretibacterium sp. | reverse complement strand
TAGCAGACAGCCTCTTTGTTCGAATCAAAAGTGAGGGTAAATTCGGTGCCTGCAGCCGTCACCGTCGCCGTCTCCGAGCCAGTCGTCCCCGCCACGGTAAAGGAGTTCGTTAATTTCAAATCGCCATCAGTATTTGCAGTGAAAGTCACTTTTCCCGTGGACTTTGCTGTAAGAGTAACCTTAGCCTTTCCTATAGCAGTCGTCAGGGCGGAAGCAGCGGTGGTATTGTCAACCGCAGTAGAGATGTTCTCAAGCGCTGGGGTCGTGGTTTTCTCAATAATGATCTTCGTCTTACCCGTGTCAAAAGTAACACCTGCCGTCGCTGCGGTAGTGAGATCCGTTACGCCTGTCGTGGTAACTGTAAGATCTGTTGCCCAACCAACACTTGCGCACAGGGCAACAGCCAAGAGCGCCAACAAAACTGTTACAAAATTCCTCTTCATCCTTGCATTACCTCCTGAAATGAGAAACACAAATAAAAGCAAACGCGCAAAACAACATCTCAAATGTGATAAGCCCCGACCTGTACATCAACTCCTTCTCTCCCTCCGCGCCGTGAGGTGCGCGGCCAAGCTGAAACCCTTTAAGACAGACAGACATCCTGCCCCCTGGGCAGGGAAAAGCAGCTTGTTTTTTGTCCCTCCGAATGTCGCCGGGGGGCACTTTACGTCATTTTAGCATAAACCTCCAAAACGACGATACCCCTTCAGCATCCCTGAGGTCAGGTATAGTATCGGCCAAGCGCGGCGTTTCGTCAAGGGGTTGTGAAAAATTTTGTGGAAATCAGGGGCGGCAATCGCCCCGGCGTGTGCTATAATTATGGGGACGGCGAAGGGGAACCGTCGCCCGGTGAAAATTTTTAAAGCTTCCCGTCTAGCGGGTCAGTTCATTCCATAGTTTGAGGATTTGAAGAACTATGAGAACGAACTGAGCCAACCAGAAGAGAACAGTGGCGAAAACTTTTCCCTTGCCGAGGTAGTTTCGCCACTGTTTCTTTCCGGGATACTCGCGTTTCCGCATCATATCACCGTCCTCCCACAGGGCGGACTCCCCGTTTGTGGCAAGCCCTGAACTCTTACCCGGGACCCCTTCTGCAAGTTATTTTACCACATTGGGCGGCTCCTGCCCCTCCAGGGCCGCGGCGACGTTCCGCACCACCATCAGGCCCATCTCATAGCGCGTGCCCGTCGTGGCGGTGCCCAGGTGCGGGGCGAGGGCCACGTTGTCCAGCGCCTTCAGCTCCGGCTCCACGTCCGGCTCGTTCTCGTAGACGTCCAGGCCCGCCGCCCAGATCGTCCGGCTCTTCAGCGCCGCGGCCAGGGCCTTCTCTTCCACCACGGGGCCGCGCGAGGAGTTGATAAGGATCGCCGTGGGCTTCATCATCGCCAGCTCCTTCGCCCCAATCATGTGGCGCGTCTCCGGCGTCAGGGGCACGTGCAGCGACACGAAGTCCGAGGCCCTCAGGAGCTCCTCCAGCGGCACAAAGCGCCCCTCCGTCTCCGCCTCAAACTCCGGCACGGGATGCCGCCCCGCGTAGAGAACCTTCATGTCAAAGCCGTGACGCGCCTTGCGGGCAAAGTTCCGGCCAATGCGCCCCGCGCCGACGACGCCCAGGGTGCGTCCCGTGATGTCCGCGCCCAGCATGAACTCCGGCGCCCAGGCGAACGTCCCCGTGCGCACCAGGCGGTCGCCCGCCGGGATGTGCCGCGCGGCCGCGAAGAGCAGCGCCCACGCCATGTCCGCCGTCGCGTTGGTCAGGACGTCCGGCGTGTTGGTGACCCAGACGCCACGCCTGGCGGCCTCCGCAAGGTCGATGTTGTTGTAGCCCACCGCGTAGTTGGCGATGAGCCTGAGCTGGGGCCCGGCGGCGGCGATGACCTCCGCGGTGACGGGGTCGTTCAGCATCGTGACGATGGCGTCCCTGCCCTTCACGCCCTCCAGAAGCTCCTCCTTCGTGGCCGGTCGGGGCGCATCGTTCACCGTGACCTCGCACACCTTGCCCAGCTCCTCCATCACCGCGCGCGGCAGCGCCCGCGTGACGTAAACCTTCCTGCCCATGACAGTCCCTCCCCTCTATTCCTCGATCGTGACGGACTTCATCACGACGTCCTCCACCGGCCTGTCGCCCCGGCCCGTCTTGGTGTGCCCAATGGCCTCGACAACCTTCATGCCCTCCACCACGTGGCCAAAGATGGCGTGATGGCCGTCCAGCCACGGGGTCGGGACCAGCGTGATGAAGAACTGCGAGCCGCCGGTGTTGGGCCCGGCGTTGGCCATCGACAGGATGCCGGGACCGTCATGCTTGAGGCCCTTGCCGAACTCGTCGGGGATGGCGTAGCCCGGACCGCCCATGCCCGTGCCCGTGGGGTCGCCGCCCTGGATCATGAAGCCGTCGATGACGCGGTGGAAGATCACGCCGCTGTAAAAGCCCTTCTTCGCCAGGTCGATAAAGTTCTGCGCCGTGTTGGGCGCAAGGTCGGTGTAGAGCTCGATGCGGAACGTCCCCATGCTCGTGTCGAAGACCGCGGATGGGCGTTTGGCCGCGGGCTCCTCCGCCCCGGCCGCGCGGGCCGCCGGAAAGCCCGCTATGCGGGGCAGCAAAAGCCCGACGAACGGCAGCAGGACGGCGCCGGCGCACAGGACCTCAAAAAACTTTCTCATCTGGAACATCTCTCCTCTCGTGATGTGGAAGGCCGCACAGGCCCCTTAACATGATAGCATGGACCTAAGCTGATGGGATAGTCAAGATAAATACGGTATAATTTGTCGGAAAATGACTAAGGGGGTGGTCGCGTGTGCCTGTGGATATCTTCATTGACAAACTGACAGACTGCTTGGTGGACAGGGATACCGGAAAATCATGTGAGACGGAGTATCGAGTGCGGGATACGCCGGCAAGGCCCAAAGATTACAAAGGATGGAAATTCGATTGTAGGAGGACCGAGGCAAACGGTTATCGTATCTATGAGCTCTTTCTGGCAAATGACGGTGTGGTCCAGGGACGCATCTCTCTCAGGATAAGCGGTGGTGTCGCGGATGTTGATATCGTTGAGGCCGCGCCGCATAACTATGGACACCTGGGGCGATACAAGGGAGTGGGGGCTCATCTCTTTGCGATAGCCTGCAAGGTCAGCCTGGATAACGGCTGCGATGGGGTGGTCGCGTTTACGGCAAAAAGTAATTTGATCGAACACTATAAAGAATCTCTGGGAGCTGTGGAAATTGCTCCGAGGCGAATGGTGATTTTTGAGGACGCGGCAAAAAAGCTTCTGGAAAAATATATGAAAGGCAGATGACAGCAAGTGAACGCCACCGTTTTTGAGGATATCACCTATTATGCCCAGGATGGAAGGCTGAGCAGTGAACCGGATGGGCGGCGCTATGAATGGTCCGAGATGATCCAAAAATTCAGGCAGCTCGGCAGGACCTTAACCGAGGAGGAAGCGGAGTTATACCGCGTTTAATAGACTAAATAAAATCCGGAGGCCCCGAACAGAGCCTCCGGTTACTTACCCAAAAGCGCTACTTCTTCTCCGGGCGGGCCAGCCACCACTCAATGAGGAAGCCCGTCGCGACAAACATGGAGCTCCACGTCCCCGCGATGATGCCCACCAGCATGGCGTAGCTGAAGGACTGAAGCACCGGGCCGCCCCACACGCACAGCGCGATGACGGGCAGGAGCGTCGTGAGCGTGGTGTTGATGGTGCGGGCCAGGGTCTGGTTGACGGAGCGGTTGACCAGCGTCACGATCCCATCGCGCCCAAGGTCCCGCCAGTTTTCGCGCACGCGGTCCAGGATGATGATCGTGTTGTTCAGCGAGTAGCCCACGATGGTCAGGATGGCCGCGATGAACGAGGAGGATATCTCCATCTGCGTCACGCTGAAGAAGCCCAGCGCCACGATCACGTCATGCACCAGGGGGATGACGCTCACCACGGCGAAGCGGAACTGGAAGCGCAGCGTGATGTAGATCAGGATGGCGACAAGGGCGATGGAGACGCCGATGAACGCCTGGCGGCGAAGCTCGCCGCCCACGACGGGCCCCACCTTCTCAAAGCCTGTGACGGTCATGTCCGGGAAGCTCTTCTGGAGCACGGAGACCACCTGCTCGCGGCTCTCCTCCGTGTCCTCGTTGGTGCGGATGATGATGCCCTTCTCGCCGAAGTTCTGGATCATGGCCTCCTGCGCCACAACGCCGGACACGACCTCGCGCACCTTCGCCACGTCGGGACGGCTCTCAAAGTCCGCCTGGATGACGTTGCCGCCCGTGAAGTCGATGCCCAGGTTCAGCCCGCGGGTGAACAGACAGGCGAGGCTCGCCAGGATGAGGACGGCGCTGATGGCCAGGGCGGGCCTGCGGAAACCCATAAAGTTGAAGTTTGCGGTCATCGTGACCCCTCCTTTCTGCCGGAAAGAGGGCTCCGCCCTTTCAGGGCATTGCCCTTACGGCTGATGAAAAGCTGAAGGAGCGCGCGCGTGACCACGATGTTGGAGAACACGCTGGCCACAAGGCCGATGGAGAGCGTCACCCCAAAGCCCCGGACGGAACCGGAGCCAAAGTAGAAAAGGACGAGCGCCGCTATGAGCGTCGTGATGTTCGAGTCCAGGATGGTGACGAGCGCCTTGCGGAAGCCGGTGTCGAGGGCCGCCATGGGCGTCTTGCCCGCGCGGGTCTCCTCACGGATGCGCTCATAGATAAGGACGTTGCCGTCCACCGCCATGCCCAGCGTCAGGATGATGCCCGCGATACCCGGCAAGGTCAGCGTCGCCCGGAAGGCGATGAGCCCCGCGAAGATCAACAGCACCGTCACGGCCAGTGCCACGTCCGCCGCCAGGCCGCGGAAGTGGTAGTAGATGAGCATGAACACCAGCACCATTCCCGCGCCGAAGAGGCCCGCCTGGAGCCCCTGCCGCACGGAGTCCGCCCCCAGGCTGGGGCCGACGGAGCGGTTCTCGGCGATCTCCACCGCCACAGGCAGCGCGCCGGCCCTCAGCATGATGGCCAGCCGTGAGGCCTCATCGGGCGTGAAGCGCCCCGTGATCTGCGCCTGGCCGCCGGAGATGCGGTCCTGCACGACGGGCGCGGAGATCACGATGTCGTCCAGCACGATGGCGATCTGCTTGCCCACCAGGCGGCCGGTGGCCTCCTCAAAGAGCCGCGCGCCCTCGGAGCTGAAGGAGAGCGAGACGCCCATGCGCCCCAGGCTGTCCGGGTTGACGCCCGCCGTCTGAAGCTCCCTGCCAGAGAGCAGGACGGGCCCAAGGAGGTAGAAGCGCCCCGCGTCGTCGTCCTCGCCCGGGGCGACGATGGCCCCTTCGATCTCCGCCGCGCGGGCCTTCAGCGCGTCCGAGCCCGTGCGGGCCTCCATCGCCTTGTCCCAGCGCTCCTGCGCCTGGATGAACTGAAGGTCGTTGTCATAGTTCTGCCTCTGGGGCGCTGGAGGGGCCGGAGGTGTGGCGTCCAGCACCTCGCGGAAATCCATCTGCGCCGTCTTGCCGATCAGCTCAAGGGCGGCCTTCGGGTCCTGAATACCGGGCAGGTCGATGATGATCCTGTCCTGGCCGCTCTTCTGGATGATCGGCTCCGCGACGCCGTACTGGTCCACGCGGTTGCGCAGCACGGCCAGAAGACGGTCGATGCTGTCCTCCCCCACCGGGGCCTCCGGCGTGTCCTTCGCCTGAAGGACGATGTGAGCCCCGCCCTTGAGGTCAAGCCCAAGGTTGAGCCTCCCCACGACCGGCCAGGCGTAGGCCACCGCCGCGACAATGACGATCAACACGACCCAAAGCCGCAGTCGATCTCTACGATTCATGTAAATAAATCCCCCTGCATCCAATATTACCGTCCCCCGCCAGGGACCGGAGGGTTCCAGCGGGGGCGGTTCCCGCCGGGCGGCGCACCGGCCGTCCGGGTGATGAAGCCTAGTCCTTCTTCTCCTCCAGCGCCGCCGCGCTTGGGGCCGGCTGCTGGGCCGCACGCTTGGTCTGCACCGCGGACTTCAGGATACGGACCCGGACGCCCTCGGCCAGCTCGATCTGGAACGTGTCGTCGCGCACATCGCACACCTTCCCCAGGAAGCCGCCGATGGTGATAATCTGGTCCCCGCGATTGATGCCGGAGATCATGCTGTCGTGCTGTTTCTGGCGCTTTTTCTGCGGCCGGATGATGAAGAAGTAGAAGATGAGGACGAAGATCGCCAGGGGGAACAGCATCCCCATGATGCTGCCCTGCTGGGACGCGCCCTCCGCGCCGCCGGAGGCCGGAGCCCCGCCCCCGAAGGAGCCGCACGGGGAGACCGCTGTGGTCGTCTGTGCTGCCTCTGCCATATTAAAATTCCTCCTTAATTTTTACGCTGCCAGTCACTGTTTCTTCCAGGCGACGGCCTCAATCTCGATAGGAAGCCCCTTGGGAAGCTCCTGCACGGCGACGCAGGAGCGCGCGGGCGGCTCCTTCTCAAAGAATTTTGCGTACACGGTGTTGGCCGTCCCAAAATTGCTCATATCCGTCAGGAAAATCGTCGTCTTGACCACGTCCTCCAGGGAATAGCCCGCCCCCTCCAGGATGGCCTTCAGGTTATTCAGAGACTGCCTGACCAGGTCGCCAAAGGTCCCCGGCGCCACCGTACCGGTCTCGGGATCAATGGGGATCTGCCCGGAGACGTAGAGGAACTCCCCGGCCTGGATCGCCTGGCTGTACGGGCCGATGGCCGCGGGCGCCTTGTCCGTGCTGATGATCCGCTTCATCTCACCCGGCCTCACTTGTGGCTGGAGTAGCGGCTGATGCCGGCGTAGCGCGCGGTCTCGCCCAGCTCCTCCTCAATGCGAAGAAGCTGGTTGTACTTGGCGATGCGGTCCGTGCGGGCGATGCTGCCGGTCTTGATCTGGCCGGTGCGCGTGGCGACGGCCAGGTCCGCGATGAAGGCGTCGGCCGTCTCTCCGGAGCGGTGGGACACGACGGCGGCGTAACCGGCCTCCGCGGCCATATGGATAACCTCAAGGGTCTCGGACACGGTGCCGATCTGGTTCAGCTTCACAAGGACGGCGTTGCCCACCTTTTGCTCAATGCCGCGGGCCAGGATGGAGGGGTTCGTGACGAAGAGGTCGTCGCCCACAAGCTGGCAGCGGTCGCCGATGGCGCGGGTCAGGTTCGCCCAGCCGGTCCAGTCGTCCTCGGACATGCCGTCCTCGATGGAGATGACGGGATAATCCTTCAGCAGGTCCTCGTAGTACTTGATGAGCTCGTCGGCCGTGAAGCTCTTGCCCTCGCCCTCGAACTCGTACTTGCCGTCCTTGAAGAACTCGGAGGAGGCGACGTCCAACGCAAAGCTGATGTCGGTCCCCGGCGTGTAACCGGCCTTGTTCACGGCCTCCATCAGCAGGTCCAGGGCCTCGCGGTTGCTCTTGAGGTCCGGGGCAAAGCCGCCCTCGTCGCCCACGCCGGTGGAGTACTTGCGGGACTTGACGCAGGTCTTCAGCGCGTGGTAGGTCTCGGCCCCCATGCGCAGCGCCTCGGAGAAGGAGGGGGCGTTGTGCGGCACGATCATGAACTCCTGGATGTCCACGTTGTTGTCCGCGTGGGCGCCGCCGTTGATGACGTTCATCATGGGCGTGGGCAGCAGGCCGCCGCCGATGCCGCCCAGCCAGGCCCACAGGGGCAGGCCGTGGCTCACCGCGGCCGCGCGGGCGTTGGCCATGGACACGCCGAGGATGGCGTTGGCGCCGAGGTTCGACTTGCCGTCCGTGCCGTCCAGCTCAATCATGGCGCGGTCCAGAGCGCCCTGGTCGTCCGCGTCCATACCCAGCACCTCGGAGGCGATCTTCTCATTAACGTTCTCAACGGCCCTCAGCACGCCCTTGCCGCCGTAGCGGGCCTCCTGGTCGCGGAGCTCCAGCGCCTCCTGCACGCCCGGCGAGGCGCCCGACGGGACGGCAGCGCGCCCCATGGAACCGTCCTCAAGGTAGACCTCAACCTCAACAGTGGGGTTCCCGCGGGAGTCCAGAATTTCGCGACCATGAATACCAATTATCGAAGCCATAAAACAACTACTCCTTCCCTTTGAGGAAAAATTTTCAAATCCACAGCCCCGGTCCTCAGCGAACCCAGGCTCATACCAAAACATAATTATAAAGCATAAACGTCCCCCGCGCTCGGTGTGTGCGGAGGGAGGCCCCCGCGTCAAATCAAAAAGCGTAAACGCGCCTGTCAAGGGGCCCCCTCCCTACATGGAGCGCCTATGTTTTGTCCGCCCAGGGGTCCTCGTCCGGGGAGACGGGCCTCTCCTCAAGCTGCTCCCACGAGACCGTGTGCGGCCGCTTCAGCAGCGCCTCGTCCGCGCAGAGGACCCGCACCTTCAGCACGCGGTTCATGTAGGCCACCTCCAGCACGCTGCCCTCGCGCACCTCGGCGGAGGACTTGCACGTCCGGCCCTCCATGCGCACGGCCCCCAGCTCGATCATCTCCTGGGCGGCGCTGCGGCGCTTCACCAGGCGGGCCAGCTTCAGGAACTTGTCCAACCGGACGGACATCACGCGATGGCGGCGGAGACGATCTCCCGCGCCTCGTCCTGGATGCGCTTCAGGTGCTCCTCGCCCTTGAAGCTCTCCGCGTAAATCTTATACAGGTTCTCCGTGCCGGAAGGCCGCGCCGCGAACCAGCCGTCCGCCGTCGTCACCTTCAGTCCGCCGATGGCCGCCCCGTTGCCCGGCGCGTTGGTCAGCCGCGCGGTGATGGGGTCTCCGGCCAGCTTATCGGCCTTCACCATCTCCGGGGAGAGCTTCGCCAGCTTGGCCTTCTCGTCCGGCGTGGCGGGGGCGTCGATGCGCGCGTAACAGGAGGAACCGTACTGCGCGGTGATCTCGCGGAAGTGCTCGGATGGGTCCTTGCCCGTCGCGGCGGTGATCTCCACGGCCAGCAGGTCCATGATGATGCCGTCCTTGTCCGTCGTCCACACGGAGCCGTCCCGGCAGAGGAACGACGCGCCGGCGCTTTCCTCGCCGCCGAAGCCCATGGAGCCATCCAGCAGGCCGTCCACAAACCACTTGAAGCCCACCGGCACCTCGCAGAGCTTCCGGCCGGTGCCCGCCGTCACGCGGTCGATGATGGAGCTGGAGACCACCGTCTTGCCCACGGCGGCGTCCTTCCGCCAACCCGTGCGCGTGGTGAAGAGGTGCCGCACGGCGACGGCGAGGTAGTGGTTGGGGTTCATGAGCCCCGAGGGCGTGACGTTGCCGTGGCGGTCGTAGTCCGTGTCGTTGCCGAAGGCCACGTCATAATCGTCCTTCATTTTAATCAGATTCGCCATGGCCCAGGGCGAGGAGCAGTCCATGCGGATTTTGCCGTCGTGGTCCGGAGGCATGAAGGAGAAGGTGGGGTCGAGGTTGGGGTTGACGACCGTGAGGTTCTTTATGCCATAGACCTCCACGATGGGAGCCCAATAGTTGATGCCGCTGCCGCCCAGCGGGTCCACGCCGATCTTCAGGCCGCTCTTCGCGATCGCCTCCATGTCCACGACGGAGGCCAGGGCCTTGACATAAGGCAGGATGTAGTCCTCAAAGTGCGTCGTGGGGAGCTTCACCGCCCGCTCAAAGGGAACGCGTTTGATGGACTTCACCGTACCGGACCTGATCAGTTCGTTGGCGCGGTTCTGGATTTTCGACGTGATCTCCGGGGACGCGGGGCCGCCGCTGGGCGGGTCGTACTTGATGCCGCCGTCGGTGGGGGGGTTGTGGGACGGGGTGATGACCATGCCGTCCGCCTCCTTGCCGCCCGAACGGTTGTGCGCCAGGATCGCGCGGGAGACGACGGGCGTCGGCGTGGGGGATAACCCCTCCTGAAGCACGATGTCCACCCCGTTGGCCGACAGGACCTCGACGCAGGTCCTCAACGCCGGCTCCGAGAGAGCGTGGGTGTCCGCGCCAATGTAAAGCGGGCCGGCGATCCCCGCCTCCCTGCGATGCTCCGCCACGGCCTGGGCAATGGCCAGGATGTGGGCCTCGTTGAAGCTGTGGAGCGCCGAGGAGCCGCGGTGCCCGGACGTGCCGAACGCCACGGCGTGCGACTTCTCGCCCGGGTCCGGTTCAAGGGTGTAATAATCGCTGATAAGGCTGGGGATGTTGACAATCTTGCGCGCTTCCATCACAAAGACCTCCTTATAACATGACACTTTACACGACACTTTGCCGCTAAAACCGCAAAGATTGGGCATCTCCGCAGGAGCAGGGCCAGCAGCGCCAGGCTGGCGGCAGAGCCAGTC
>JAFUYV010000240.1 GCA_017476945.1 Fretibacterium sp. | reverse complement strand
GGCCTGGAGGAACAGGGCGAGATCGTGATCGCCAGCGGTGGAGAGGACGAACTCGTTGTCTAGGGTTCACCAGAGGGTGCTGCGCGCGGTGCGCCTCCTCCCTCAGGCCGTCAAAATCGGCATCGCCGAGCCCGATCCCCCCGAGGAAGAACCGGAACCCCAGAGGGTGGAGAGGCCGCGTTCCGCCTCGCCCAGGCCAAGGCCTTCCGCGCCTGTGAGCCGTGCGCCGCGCCGTACACCTCCCTCTACCCCAAAGCCCCAGCCCCCTGCCCCCGACAGGGAGCTGCTCAAGAAGATCGAGGAGCTTGAGGCAAGCCTGAGCGCGGCAGAGGCGCAAAATGCCGAGCTGGCCCAGGCGAAGAGCAAGCTGGAGTCGGAGATCGATGGCGTCAAGGCGGACTATGAGGGGCGAAAACGGGAGCTTGAGGCGAACGCCGCGTCCCAGGCCGCGAAGGTGGCCGATGAGGCGCGGGCCAAAGCGAAGGAGGAGGGCTGGAACGCCGGCCACTCCGAGGGACTTGCGGCCGCCCAGGCTGAGGTGAAGAAGGAGTATCTGGACCGGTTTTCCGCCCTGGTCTCCGTCCTGGAGGGCATCAATGGGCGTCTGGAGGAGGATTTCTCAAAGCTGGTGGCCCTCAACCAGCCCCGTATGATCCGCGTGTGGACGGAGATGCTGCGGCGGATGCTGCACCGCCAGGTGGAGCTGCACCCCGACACCATCAACATCGTCCTGTCTGACCTTCTGTCCCGGCTGAGCGATAAGAGCCAGATCGTCATCTACGCCGCCCCGGACGACATCGCGCACCTGGAGGCCGATATGGACGCGGAGTTTCGAGAGGTCCTGCGCGGCGTCCATCATCTGGATCTGAAGGCGGACCTCAACGTGGAGCCGGGGAGCTGCATCGTGGAGACATCCCTGGGCGTCTATGATGCCCGCTGGAGGACGCAGATGGGCCAGGTGGAGTCCGTCGTTGACAACATCTTCCAGCAGGTCGCGAAGGAGAACAGGGAGTCCGGGGAAGCGCAGAAGGAGGCAGGCGCATGAGCGAGTCCGGGGAAATCCGGGAGGGCATCAAAGGCGGGGACGACGTTGACCTGTTCCAGCTCTTCTCGGTTGACCTGCTTCAGACCCCGCTGGTCAAGGTAAACGGCCGGGTGGTGCAGGTGGTGGGGCTGGTGGCGGAGTCCCAGGGGCCGGACGTGCGCGTGGGGGATCTGTGCCATATCTGTTTCCGGGACGGCTCGCACGAGCTGGCCGCAGAGGTCGTTGGCTTCCGGGAGAACCGTGTCCTCCTGATGCCGTTGGGGGCGCTCCAGGAGGTCGGCCCCGGTTGTGATGTGGTCTCCACCAATCACCCCCTTGAGGTGGCCGTGGGAGACACCCTGCTGGGCCGCGTGCTGGACGGCCTGGGCAATCCCATCGACGACAAAGGGCCTATTGTGGCCTCTGATTTTTATCCCCTCTACGCCATGCCTCCTCACCCCCTGAAGCGCAAGATGGTGGACACGCCGCTCTCCGTGGGCGTCCGCGTCATCGACGGGATGCTGACCCTGGGCAAGGGGCAGCGCATCGGCATCTTTGCGGGCTCCGGCGTGGGCAAGAGTACGCTGCTGGGCATGATGGCCCGCTACACGACGGCGGACGTCAACGTCATCTCCCTGGTGGGGGAACGTGGCCGTGAGGTGCGCGAGTTCATGGAGCGCGACCTGGGGCCGGTGGGGATGGCCCGTTCCGTGCTGGTGATCGCCACATCCGACCAGCCGGCGCTGATCCGCCTCAAGTCGGCCATGACCGCCACGGCCATCGCGGAGTACTTCCGCGATCAGGGCAAGGACGTCCTTCTGATGATGGACACCGTGACTCGCGTGGCGCGTGCCCAGCGTGAGATCGGACTGGCTATCGGCGAACCCCCCGCGACGAGGGGCTACACCCCCTCCGTCTTTGAGATGCTGCCGCGCCTGTTGGAGCGCGCGGGGGCGGGCGAGAAGGGGAGCATCACAGGCATCTATACCGTCCTGGTGGACGGTGACGATATGAACGAGCCCGTGGCGGACACGGTGCGCGGAATTTTGGACGGGCACGTTGTGTTGTCCCGCCGCATCGCCGCGCGGAACTTCTACCCCGCCGTGAGCGTCCTGGACAGCGTGAGCCGCGTTATGCCGGCCCTCGTGTCGAGGGATCATCTGAACGCCGCGGGGCGCGTCCGCGATCTCCTGGCGACCTACGCGGAGTCCGAGGACCTGATCAACATCGGGGCCTACAAGGCGGGCTCGAACGTGCGGGTGGACTGGGCGATGGAGAACATGGAGAGCGTGCGGGGCTTCCTGTCGCAGCGCGTGGAGGATCCCACCTCCTTCGAGGAGACGGACAAGCGGCTTCTGGCCCTGGCCCCGATGCCGGAGGCGAAGGCCGAGGCGGCCTCTTAAGAAAAGAACAGGTGGGGGGAGCGGCCTTGCGCCGCGCTTGGAGCCGGACAGGGAGGAGTGAAACGGAGAGGGGGGGACGATAGGATGGTCGCCGATGCATCTCTTGTGCCGGAGGTGGCAAGGGAGCAGGCGCGGTGTACTCATGAGCGGATCAGGGCCCTCAAGATTTTCCCGTTTCGCTATCCTCTGTGTCGTGAGCTCCTCTGGTACGACAGCAGGAATATAGAGGCCGTCTTTCGCGGCCGCCTAAGGTAGAGTTTTCGGAGGTTTTCATTGATGTATCAGCGCGTGAAGAGATTTAACCGCATCCTCAAGCTGCGCGAGGACAGCCGCCGGGAGGAGCAGGCCACCCTGGCATCGGAGCGGCGCGAGGAGCTGGACGTCCTGGACCACCTTGCGGCTCTTGAGGGTGAAAAGGCCACGGCGCTCAGGGAGTTCAGCACCGCGGCAAAACCGGGTATGAACTGCACGCAGCTCTGGTTCCAACGGCAGTTCATCGACGCCATTGATACGGACATCTCGAAGGGCCGCGTGTCCCTCAACGACGTCCGCCAGCGCATCGCCGGCACAGAGGCGCGGCTTGTGGAGCGTCACAAGGATGTACGCGTCATGGAGACCTACATCGGCCACCTGAAGGAGGCCGCCTTCAAGGAGGAGCTTGACGCAGAACAGATTGAACTGGACGACGTGGCCACAATGCAGTACGCCAGGGTACAGAGGGAGGGAGCATAACGTTGATCGGTCCTGATTTAACCGGCGTCAACCGGGTCTTGAGCCGCATAGAGCAGATCGTGCGGCAGTCCATGCCGGAGACGCCCCCCATGCAGCCCATCGCGAGCCGCTTCGTCGACGTCCTGGACGAGGCTGGTGGAAAGAATGGCGGAAAGGCCAGCCTCCCCCGGAAGGGCGGCCAGACCTCCTACGCTGAGCTCCAGGACGTGATCGACCGC
>JAFUYV010000239.1 GCA_017476945.1 Fretibacterium sp. | reverse complement strand
TTAAAAGTATTTACTTTCCTCGCCGGGGATGCTATAATGCAATCCGTCGAAGGGGAGGGGGAGAAGGCGGCCCCGCACCCCTGAAGACGTCACTTTGACTATCAGGAGGTCTTATCATGAAAAAATTCGCGAAGTTTGTGCTGGCTCTGGCGGCGGTGTCCACGCTTCTGGCGGCAGGGAGCGGTTTCGCGGCGGAGGGGCTCAAGTTCACGGTGCCGGATGACCTGAAGGCGGCCAGGGTGGGGACGCAGCGGGGGACCATCGCGGAGGGCATCGCGCGCGATATGCTGGGCGACAAGGCGGGCGAGCAGCTCACCACCTATGAAAAGGCCACGGACGTCATCGCGGCGCTGAAGCTGGGCAAGGTGCAGGCCGCCATTATGGACGAGGCCCCCGCGGTACAGTTTTACAAGCAGGCCCCAGAGGTGCTGACTATCCTGCCGGACGCGATGACCACGGAGGAGTACGCCATCGGCTTCAAGCAGGGCAATGCGGAGCTGCGCGAGCAGGTCAACAAGGCGCTGTCGGAGATCAAGGCGGACGGGACGCTCGAGGCCATCATGCTGAAGTACAAGGAGGACCCCACCGCGCCCAAGCCGGAGGACATCGACCTGCACAAGGGAGCTAAGGGCGGCAAGCTCTACCTCGGGACGGAGACAGGGTTTCCGCCCTATGACATCAAGATGGGCAACGGCTTCACGGGCATCGACATCGAGATGTGCGCGGCCATCGCGGGGAAGCTGGACAAGGAGCTGGTCATCATCGCCTATCCCTTCGACTCCCTGTTCATGGCGGTGAACGGCGGCAAGGTGGACATGATCTGCGCGGGCATCACCGTCAACGAGGAGCGGAAGCTGTTCACGGACTTCTCCGACCCCTACGAGAACGCCAGGCAGGTTGCCGTCGTGCTGACGAAGGACTACGTTGCCCCGGCGAAGTAGTCGGGCTGGACGTCTGGCAGTTTCCCGTTCCCGGACTTGTACACAGGGCCCGCCGCTCAGCGGCGGGCCTTTCCTTTTGCGGCATAGAAAGCTGGAGAGCTGAGCGCTGTGCCCGGTTCAGCCCGTGATCAGTTTCAGGATGGCCTCGACGTCCAGGTGTTCGCGCACGGCGGCGGCGAGGGTGTCATAGGCGGCCTCCTTCATGGCGCGGGTGTCCGTCACGGGGCGCTCCGGCAGGCCGCGATTCCGGCGGACGGCGTTGAGCCACAGGTTGCGGAAGCGGTCGCCCTCAAGGACGCCGTGAAGGTACGTCCCCGCAACGCTCAAATCCGGCCGCGCCAGCCCCTCCGGCCCTCCTTCAAGATCGAACAGCGGAAGGGCTCCGCCGCCCTCCTCCGGCGTGGTGCGGCCGAGGTGGATTTCATAGCCCGACACAGCGATGCCCTCCGCCGAAAGATCCCGCCGAACGGTTCCGGAGACATGGGCCGTCCGCTTGTGTGCGGTGAAGACCGTCACCGAGGGCAGGAGTCCCAGGCCGTCGATCTCCGTCAGCTCCGCGTTCTCCCGGAGCTCCGGGTCCAGCAGGCGGCGTCCCAGCATCTGATATCCCCCGCAGAACCCCAAGATGAAGCGCCCGGAGGCGCTGAAGCCGCGCAGGGCGTCCGCCAGCCCCGTGTGGTGCAGCCACGCCATGTCCTGCATGGAGTTCTTGGAGCCGGGCAGGATCACCGCGTCGAGGGAGTTGAGGGTGCGGGCTGTCCCGTCAAGCGCCGCCAACGCGACGTCCGGCTCCAGCTCCAGGGGGTCGAGGTCGGTGAAGTTCGCGACGCTGGGGAAGCGCACGACGCCGATAGAGAGCCCGCCAGAAGGCCCGCCCGGCGTTGCCGCTCTGCCCCAGTGAAGGCTCAGGGAGTCCTCCCCCGCGATGGCCGCGCCGTCCACCCAGGGCATCACGCCCAGGACCTTCACCCCTGTGTAGTTCTCCACCCACCGCACGGCGGGCTCAAAGAGCCGGACGTCCCCGCGGAACTTGTTGAAGATCAGGCCCTTCACCCGGCCGCGGTCCGTCCCCAGGAGTTCCAGCGTCCCGACGATGGAGGCCAGGGAGCCCCCCCGGTCCACGTCCGTCACGAGCAGGACCGGCACGTCCGCCTCGCGGGCCACGCGCATATTCACGATCTCCGAGTCGTTCAGGTTCACCTCCGCCGGGCTGCCTGCCCCCTCAATGACCACCGCGTCGAAGTGCGCCTCAATGTGCCGCAGGGCGCGCCGCACGGCCTCAATGCCCGGACCTCGCGTGAAACTCCGGTAGTAGTCCCGTTCCGCGGGCGTTTCCAGCGCGCGGCCGTCCAAGACGATCTCCGACGAGGTGTCGCGCCGGGGCTTCAGGAGGATGGGGTTCATAAACGTCTCAGGCTGCAACCGCGCCGCTTCGGCCTGCACGGCCTGGGCCCGGCTCATCTCCCGCCCGTCCCGCGTGACGCAGGCGTTGTTGGACATGTTCTGAGACTTGAACGGGCAGACGCGCACACCGCGGTCCGCCAGCAGCCGGCACAGCCCCGTGACCAGAAAACTCTTGCCCGCGTCGCTGCTCGTACCCTGGATCATGATGCCCTTCATCAGATGATGCCCTCCTCCTTCAATTCCGCCAGCGCCTCCGCCAGCCGTCCGTTCTCCTCCGGACGGCGCGTCGCCACGCGGATGCAGCGGCCGTCCAGCCCTGGGAAATTCCGCGTGTGCCTCACCACAAGGCCGCGTTCCAGCAGCCTGTGGACAACGCGCGTGTCATCGTCCACGTCTATCAGGAAGAAGTGCACACAGGACGGACGCACGCGGAGCCCCGTACTCCTCAGCGCCCGCATGAAGCGCGGCGTCTCCTGCCGGTAAAAGTCCCGGCTCCTCCGAGCGAAGCCCCTGTCCCTCAGAAAGGTCAGCGCCAGGGCCTGGGCGACGGCATTGACGCTCCACGACGGCTGGCGCGCCCTCAGTCGCTCTGTCCACGCCTCCGGGGCCAGGACGTAGCCGATGCGCGCGCCGCTCAGGTGGTAGAACTTCGTCAACGACCGCAGGACGATCAGGTTTTGAGGCCGCG
>JAFUYV010000238.1 GCA_017476945.1 Fretibacterium sp. | reverse complement strand
CTCTTGCACAGGGACCCTTCTCGGAAAACAAAACCAGAATGGAGGAGATTATAACATGAACGAAGGCATCCTACCCGGCTTATACGCCGGCATCGGCAACGAGGAGTACCATGCCGGACCCGGCCTCAGCTCCAGCGACCTCAAGGAGCTTTCCCGCTCCCCTCTCCATTACAGGGCGGCGAAAGAGAACCCGGAGGAACCCACCGAGTCTATGAAGTTCGGAACCGCCGTCCACTGCTCCGTCCTGGAGCCGGAACTGTTTGATGAGATTTATGTCCGGGGGCCGGAGGGCGACAAGCGTACCAAAGCGGTCAAGGAAGCATGGGCCGCTATCGAGGCGGAGGGCAAAATTCCGCTCTCCCATGATGATTTCGAGGCCATACAGGGGATAACGCGATCCATCCGGGAACATCCACTGGCCAGCCGCTGGCTCTCAGGCGGAACAGCCGAGCAGAGCGGTTTTTGGCAGCAGCACGTCAGGACGGACAGCTTCGAGACGGACATTCTGTGTAAGTGCCGGCCGGACTACATCAAAGAGGCCGGGAACCACTACGTCATCGTGGACCTTAAGACGACGAAGGACGCCAGCCCCGGTTATTTCGCCCGCGCAGCCTATTGGGACTACAAGTATCACATTTCCGCTGCCCATTACCTGACCGGCATGGAGGCCATCCTAGACGAACGGGCTCAGGGTTTCATCTTCGTCTCAGTAGAAAAGCAGAAGCCCTACGCCCTGAACGTCTTTCAGGCCGGCGAGGATTTTCTCAGGGCCGGATTTGAGGTCAACAAAGGGCTGTACGAGACCTACGCTTCCTGCCTGCTTAGTGGAGAATGGCCGTCTTACCCAACAGAGCGCCTGGAACTGAACCTGCCCCGCGGGGCAAGATTTTGAGGAGGAGATACCATGAACGCAATTCAGACCGTCAGCGGTACCAACAACATGGCGATGATGTTCAGCGATCCTGCTGCCATTGCCGCCGCCGAGAGCGCCAAGGCCCGCATCCAGTCTGCCTACATCGTCGCTCTCCAGAAGCCGAGGAATTACGACACCGCGAGGCTGAGGATACTCAAAGCCTGCAGCCGACCGGAGTTCGCGGAGAAGGTTGAGTACAGCAAGCCCGCCGGGGGCGAATCCGTGTCCGGGCCGTCCATCCGCTTCGCCGAGCTCGCCCTCCGCGAGTGGGGGAACATCAGCTATGAAAATCAAGTGGTTTTTGACGACGAGAATGTACGGCGCATCCGCGTCACGGTCACGGACCTCGAAAGCAACGCGACCTTCAGCAAGGAAGTCCAGCTTTCCAAGACCATTGAGCGGAGGAGCAGCAAGGGCCGCGAGGTCATCAGCGAGCGCCTGAACAGCTACGGAGACAAGGTGTTTTTGGTCAAAGCGACCGAAGATGAGGTGCTTACGAGAGAAGCGGCGCTTATTTCCAAGGCGCTCAGGAACGAGGGGCTTCGGCTTATCCCGCAGGAGATTATCGAGGAGGGAATCCTTGTCGCCCGCAGGACGATGCAGTCCAGGGACAAGCAGGACCCCGACGCGGCGCGGAAGAGGCTGACCGAGGCGTTTTTCGCCTACGGGGTTAAGCCGACGGAGCTTGAAAAGTACCTCGGCCATCCGCTGGAGCAGTGCCAGCCGGACGAGTTGCAGGAGCTTCGGACGATTTATTCCGCCATCCGGGACAACGAGGCAAAGTGGTCCAGCTTCATGGAGAAGAAGGAGGCGGAGCGGACAGAGGACGAGCAAGCCAAGGCCGTCAGCGGCACGGACGCCCTGGATCAGGTGATGAACGCCACAGCGAGCAGTGGCGCGAGCAGGATAGCCAGGGCACAGAGGGCAGTACAGACCAAAGGACAGGCCACACCCCAGGCGGAATCCCAGCCCGTACAGAACGATGGCCTTGAGGTCGCCCAAGACGGGGAGTTCCCCTTCCCTGAGTCGGTGAAAGAGGCAGCCCGGAAGGCTGAGAACGGCACGAACGGAACTGTCAGCCAGCTTGAGAAGCTGCGCGAGGAGGTTACGAAGCTCATGGGGCCGGAGGGATTGGACCTCAGGGACGATGAGCGCGAGTCTTTCTTCCGCATCCGCACTCAGAAAACCGAGCTGAAGGACATCCCCGCAGACGGCCTGAAGATCATTATCAAGGACGCGCGGACGGAGCTGGCGAAGCGTGACGGGAACTAGGGTTTACGAGCATTGAACAGCGGGGGCCGGCTGCCCCCGCATCCATCTCTAGTCATTCAGGAAGGTATCGAAAATGGAGAATGTGAAGATAGAGGTTACATCATGAAATGCCATTTTACCGTACCCGGCAAGGCCGTCCCCCAGGGGCGGCCTCGTGCCACTATCATCCGGGGCAGAGCCCACGTCTACGATCCGCCCCGCAGCCGCGCCTACAAGCGCCACGTCGCGGAGTGCGTTTTGGAGCAGTCCCGCGCCGGAGCGCCGCATTTGTCCGGGCCAATCGGCGTGAGGATTATGGAGTACCGCCGATGCCCGTCAAAGTGGAAAAAACAGGAACAGGAGAGGGCCTACGCCGGTGAAATCCTGCCGGTTGAGCCCGCAGACCTCGACAACATCATGAAAGGCGTCCTGGACGGCATCACGAAGGCCGGGATATGGGAGGACGACGCCCAGGTGGTCGATATATCGGCTTCAAAGTTTTACGGCAGAGAACCACGGATTGAGATTGATATTGAGGAACTGAGGCGAAACGCCCAGGGGGAATGGAGGGGGTGCAGTTGAACGCTCAAATACCGCAGGAACTTATAGAACGTCAGGTTCTTGACACAATGGCCGCGCTGGGAATCTCCCCGGCGCGCGAGACAAGGCTTATCTTCGACCATCAGCTTCATCGCTATGCCGTCGAGGGTGACCACGGGACGGAGACCAGCGGAGCGTATCTCATCCATCCTGATGCCCTTCCCGCAGGCTACCTTCAGAGCTGGAGGCATGGGATAGAGGCTCGGTGGAAGTTCGATATTCACGAGCTCGATCCGGGGAAATATCAGTCGCTGTATCGGACGTGCCGCTCACCGGAGTTTCAGGAAAAGGCGCGGGCCGCGCAGAAGAAACGCGAGGCGGAGAAGAACAGTCGGCGCGGGGCCAAATCGGACGAGGCCCGTATCCGTTTCGAGTCCGCCCCCTACGCCCATGACGACCATCCTTATCTGGTGAGAAAGCACGTCCCCAATTACGGGCTGCGGCTTCAAGATAAGGCCCTTATGGTCCCCCTGCGCGATGTTGACGGGCGGTTCAAGACTTTTCAGTGGATTTCGCCGGACGGGTCGAAGCGGTATTTTCCAGGCGCGCCGATGGGCGGCGGGTTTTTCTCAATCGGCCTGGACACGGACGGCCCCATCCTGCTCTGCGAGGGATACGCTACGGGGGCGACGCTGTACGAATTGACAGGCTATGCGGTCGTGTGCGCGATGAACTGTCACAACATGGTGACCTGCGCGCCTCTTTTGCGGAAGAAATATCCGAAACGCCCCATCCTCGTTATGGCGGACGACGACTCAAAAACGCGGGGCAATCCAGGCATCTCCAAGGCACAGGAGGCTATGAGACAGGGGAAATTGAACGCCCTCCTCTCTCCGCCCTTCAAAAAGCCGGAGGACGGGACGGACTGGAACGATTTTGCCACCGTCTACGGCGCTGATATTGCTGAAAAGGCCCTGAAGGAGCGTATCAAATGGGCCTGTCTGAGCGAGGAGGAGCGCGCGGAGTTTCGGGCACAGCACACGCTGAAGACCATGCACCACACGCTGGACAGGACGGTTCAGCTTCCTCCCGTTGAGATGGTCGGCGGGATGTTCCCCAAAGGGCATATCAGCGCGGTTATTGCGGCCCCCGGCGTCGGTAAGACGTGGTTTGTGCAGAAGTTTGTGTCGGACCTCAGCATTGGCGGCTCCATTTTTAACGGTTTTGCGGAGGAGGAGGGGCCGCTGCGGAGCCTTATTTTTGCCGGTGAGACGGGTTACGAGCTGCTTATCCGCAGGGCGTCCGAGACAAACTGGCCGGTGAACAAGGATAACGTCAGCATTTACAGCGTAATCGAGTGCGAATTGAAGGATATTTCCCTTGAACTGGACGAGGAGGCGGGGAGAAGGAACATC
The DNA here is from genome assembly GCA_017476945.1 of Fretibacterium sp. Taxonomy (GTDB): domain Bacteria; phylum Synergistota; class Synergistia; order Synergistales; family Aminobacteriaceae; genus JAFUYV01. Next base: position 870 of record JAFUYV010000238.1, on the reverse strand, counting down.
GAGCGAGCCATAGATATGGACAGGCCGGAAATTGTGTTTTTTGACACATTTATCTCTTTTCACTCCAAGGACGAGAACAAGGCCGCAGAGATGAAGCCTATTTTCAAGTACCTGCTGAAACTGGCCCGCGAGAGGAACATTGCCGTCGTGCTGATGCGCCACACGCGGAAACGGAAGCTGAACGAGCAGAAGTTCGCCATGACGCAGGACGAAGCCATTGGCAGCAGCGTTTTTAACCGTATGGTATCCCTCCTCGTAGGGATTGAGCCTATTCAAAATGACAGTGTGGATGGGGGCGAAGGTGAGACGATTAATCTTGTAAAAGTCCAAAAAACATGGTTCTCGAAGTTCCCCTCATTCACTTATCAGGTAACTGAGGACGAAGATGAGCGAACAGTCATGAGAATAGACCTTGATCCCAGGCTTGTCGGAGGGGCCAGGACAAAGATTTGGGAATACATCGAGCGCACCTATGAGCCTGGAGTGTGGTTTAAGGCAAAAGACGTCAGAGAAGCCGCAAGGACGAAGGTGACTTATACGCGCCGCTGCCTCTCGGAACTGGTCAGGCTGGGAAAGCTCAAACAAAGGGGGCAAAACCGTGGTGCTGAGTACACTTTGGTCGGTTTTTATGAACGCGCCAGAAGAGAAATCGCCACTACCCACTGAGACAGGGAATTTCAGTGGCGATAAGGGGGTAAATGCCTGGTATGACCGAATAGTTATCGACACCCCCTTGTGGCGATTTGGTGGCGATAAGTGGCGATTCTTTTATCCCAAAAAGTTATCGCCACTAAAACGAAGAATCGACACAAAATCGCCACTCGCAAGTGGCGATAAAGGAACGGTCGTAGCAAAGGTTTAGACCTTTAT
>JAFUYV010000237.1 GCA_017476945.1 Fretibacterium sp. | reverse complement strand
TTTCCGGGACCTCAATACCTGCCCTGAGAGATCCGCTTTTCAGAGTAGATTCGCCGGACAGGACCAGGGACACATCTGAGTTATCCCCTATCTCGAGGGCACACTTTTCGCTGCCCGTGTTGGTGCCGCTGAAGTCATCTAATACGACAGTTGCCGTGACGCCGTCGTCCACAACGATGCCTGTGCCGTCCAGGCTGCCGGATATCCTATAGACTCCATCCTCCGTGAGGTGGATGTTTCCGTCAGTGGGGTCCTTGACAACGCTGTCGGGCTTGCTGGCCGAAATCTGGACGGTGGTGTCCACGTCGTCCGGGGTGTAAAAGTAGGAGTAACTGTAGCTCTTTGGGTCCACGACGTAACTCTTGGGGGCGGCGGGGACCTCCGTGGCGCCGCTGATGTAGGAGGCAGCGCCGAAGAGCTTGGCGATGCTGTAGTCGCTGCCCGTCACCTGGAAGTTGTGCCCCAGGGCCCGGACGGCTAGGGCCCCGGCCTTCGTGTTGAAGTACGTCTCATACTCCGTGTCCTTGAGGTCTCCGTCGTTCAGGGCCTTGGCCACGTCCGCCATGCTGGAAAACTGCCCCGCCTCCGCCATCAGCCCGACGGCCAGCTCCTCCCCCGTCTCCGAGTTCACGAGGTTGAAGGAGTAGTACCCGTCCAGGGCCATCGCCGCCTCGCTGGGGGTCAGAGCGTTGTCCTCGTCGTCGCGGTAGTTGCCGGAGCCCACGTAGTTATAGACGTCGGTCTGCTCAAGGAAGGTAAACAGCTTGGTCTTCAGCACCGCGCCCTCTCCCGGCACGGCCTCGATGTCAATTTTATAGTTGCCCTCGAAGGAGGTCTTCTGCCCGAAGGCGTCCACGTCCTGGAGCCCGCCTCGGATGATGGCCTTGGTGGTGGTTTTGTCGCTGCTCCAGAGCGCGGCGGCGTCTCCGTTCAGGAGTTTCTTGGTGTTGAACTGCGTGGTGTTGGCGATACGGGTGATCTCGTCGCGGAGCTCTCCGACCTCAAACTGAATGTAGGAGCGGTCCTGGGCGGTGAGGGTGCCGTTGGCCGCCTGGACGGAGAGCTCGCGCATACGCTGGAGGATGCTTTGGGTTTCGGAGAGGGCTCCGTCGGCGGTCTGGATGAGGCTGATGCCGTCCTGGGTGTTGGCGATGGCCTGGGCGATGCCGTTGGTCTGGGCCCGCATCTTCTCGCTGACGGCGAGCCCCGCCGCGTCGTCGGCCGCGGAGTTGACGCGAAGCCCCGTCGAGAACTTCTCGATCGCCTTCGCAAGGTTCTCGTGAGCTGCGGCCAAGTCGTTATAAGCGGTCAGTCCGGGAATATTTTGATTAATAACCATCGACATAATACAATACGCCCCTCCATAGACCTGTATTAAACTTTTTTTCGGAGACCCCGGCGTGGAACTTTAGAGAGGCGGGAGCGCGGCTTTGCGGCCTGCCGTGGGGCTGCGATGTGTCTGGAGGGGAGGAAGGCATGATGCCGCTGACCCCTTTGAAGGGGGGCACATATACCGCTTCACAACTCGCTGCGGGAAGCGCCGGAGTTGGAGCCGGGGGACGGAGCGCACGCGATTTTCTTAACGTCTTTGGGGGGCTTGACGGTGTGAGCTCGGAGCTGAAGGCATTTTGGGATTTTGTGCGGGGCGCTTCCTCAAATGAGGCATGGGCCAGACGTACTAAGCACCCCGGCATCCGTCAGTGCAGCAGCGGAGCCGGGGCTCTTGTTTTGTACCTTTACGCCTGTTTCGTCAGCTTCTGGCGCAGGACCCCGGCCGCGGCGTCCAGGGCTGCTTTGATCTGTCTCTCTGCGAAAGGAGTGCCGTGCCCCTCGCTGGGAAGGGGCCCTCGGCCCTGGGCACAGCAGGGGGAGCCGCCGCCACGCCCGCCGGTCATCGCGATGGCCCGCTGAAAGGCCTCGCGGACGTCAACCTCCGTGTCCTCGCGGTGGCAGCCGAAGAGCAGGGAGACGCCCTGCGCGTCCACTCCAGCCAGCAACGCCACAACGCCACGATGCTCCGTCAGAGCGTGAAACAGCCGCTTGACATCCTCCTGTCCTGCGTCCTGAAGGATATGCGTGGCGAGGACGTGATTGCCCACACGCTCCGCATCCCGCATCAGCCTGCCGGCGAGGGCTGCCGCGGCGTGATCCAGCAGCTCGCCGTTCCGGGCCTTCAGCTCCCGTATCTCTTCCTTTAAATGCAGAACGCGCTGAAACATCCCGTCGGGGCCGCAGGTCAGCTCAACCTGAACCCGCCGCGTCTCATGGCACACCACGTCAAGCCAGCGCCAAGCCGCACGGCCGCACCTCAAATGGACGCGCGTGCCGCCCTTGTGGTTCTCCAGCGCTGTGACCTTGATGACGCCCACCTCGCCGGTGCGCTTCACGTGCAGGCCGCAGCAGGGCACGTAATCAATATCACCTACTTTAACTATACGAATAGGTTCCGTCGTTTTGGGCGGCAGCTTCCGCGCGTGTCGCTCCACCTCGTCAAATCCGGGGTAAAGGACCTCGACAGGGATGTCGCGCCAGATGGCCTCGTTCGCCTCCGCCTCGGCCTGGCGGACGGTCTCCTCGTCCACGTGAACGCCATCGAAGTCCATCGACACATTGTCCCCTTCAATCCTCATCCGCGCGGTGCGGAGACCAAAGCGGCTGTGGAGAGCGGCGGCCAGAAGGTGCTGGCCCAGATGCTGCTGCATCAGTTCAAAGCGGCGGCCCCAATCAATGACCCCGTGGACCACGGACAGCCCGTCGGGGAGCGGCCCCTCGAGGACGTGGACGATCGTGCCGTCCTCCTCAAGGGCCTCCAGCACTTTGACCCCGTTCAGGGTCCCCAGGTCGCAGGGCTGCCCGCCCCCGCCGGGGAAGAAGAGCGTTTGGTCCAGAACGACGCGGACGCTCTCCTTGTCGTTCTCCTGCCTCAGCACCGCCGCGTCAAACCCGGTCTGATACAGTTCCTCGTAGTAAAGTTTCCGCGTCATGGGACATCACCTCCCGGCTTATGCGGAAAGGGACAGCAGGTTGCGGTAGATGGGGTACGGCCAGATATCCGCCGCGATGGTCAGCTCCGCTGCGTCGCACCGGGCGCGTATCGTGTCCATGTGCGGGATGATGGTCCCCGCCAGAAAGTCCGCCCGATCGTGGGCAGCCATGCCAGCTAACCTGCTCTTGAGCTCCTGCAGGCGGTTCGCGTCCGCGATGAGCGCTGCCTTCGCACAGCCCAGGCCCTTCATATAATCTTTCCAGACGCCGCCCTCCGGGAACTCCATCCCGTCCAGTGCGGCGAGGGATTTCTTCTCCAGGATGAGCTGCTTCGACAGCGCGGGCAGGATGCCCTCCCACAGCATATCGTAGAGCACGGCCGCCTCGACCTCCAGCCCCGTGGCGAAGGACTCCATGCGGATGGCGTGCAGGTTCTCCAGCTCATGGGCCCGGTATACCCCAAGCTCCTCCAGCATGGCCTTGTTCTCCGGCTTCAGCAGCAGGTCGATCTTCCCAGGGATGGTCTCCGCCTCAATCAAACCGCGGCGCCTCGCCTCCTCGTGCCACTCCGGGGTGTAGGCGTCGCCCTCGAACAGGATGCTGGCGCCCTGCTTAATGGCCTCCTTCACCGCGTCGAGCGCCACGTCCATCGGGTCCTTGCCGTCAACGCTTCGGGTCTCGATCATGCGGGTGAGCTGGTCAACACCCCAGGCCCACAGCGAGGCGAACATCGTTACCGGTAGGGCGATGGACTGCGACGCACCGGGCGCGCGGAACTCAAACTTGTCGCCGGTGAAGGCCACGGGGGAGGTGCGGTTGCGGTCGCTGGCGTCCGGGATGATGGAAGGCAGCTTCGTCAGGCCCAGGTCCATCACCTCGCGGCTGGGCAGGGACACATCCGCCTGGTCCAGACGGCGCAGCAGGTCCGTCAGCGCCGAGCCCAGGTACACGCTGATGATGGAGGGCGGCGCCTCGTGTCCGCCAAGGCGGAACAGGTTGCCGGCGTTGGCGGTGGACGCCTGGAGCAGGCTGTGGAACTTCGACACCCCCAGCACAACCGCCGACAAGAACGTCAGGAAGATGACATTGCGCCGGTGGTTGTTGGATGGCTTAAGGAGATTACGGCCCTCGCTGTCCATCAGGGAGAGGTTCGTGTGCTTGCCGCTGCCGTTCATGCCGGAGAATGGCTTCTCGTGGAACAGAAGACGCAGCTCATGTTGCCGGGCGAGCTTCCTCATGGTCTCCATCATGATCTGGTTCTGGTCGCAGGCGGTGTTCGCGTCGGAGAACAGGTGTGCGAACTCGAATTGGCAGCGCGCCACCTCGTTGTGCCGCGCCAGGACGGAGACCCCCAGGCGTGCCAGATCGCGCTCCACGTCCTCCATATAGCTCAACACCCGCGGCGGAATGGCCCCAAAGTAATGATGGTCAAGCTTTTGATCCTTGGCGGGCTGCGCGCCGATCAGCGTGCGGCCGCAGAAACGGATGTCCGGCCGGAGCTGAGCGCGCGGACGGTCCAGCAGGAAGAACTCCTGTTCCGCGCCTACCGTCATGCGGACACTCCTCACGCCCCGTTGCCCGAAGAGCTTGAGTAACTTCAACGAGCGGGTCTCCAGCGCATCGATGGCCCGGAGAAGGGGAGTCTTGAGATCCAGCGGTGTGCCGTCGAAGGATAGGAACACCGAGGGGATGCACAACGTCCCGCCCTTGGGGCTCTTCACGATGAAGGCGGGGCTGCTGATGTCCCACGCGCTGTACCCCCGCGCCTCGAACGTGGAGCGCGTGCCCGCCGAAGGGAAGGACGAGGCGTCTGGCTCGCCCTGAACGAGGTCTTTGCCACGGAACACGTCAATTGGGAAGCCGTCTGGCCCCGCCATCGTGAAGGCCTGATGCTTCTCAGCCGTGAGCTCCGTCTGAGGCTGGAACCAATGGGCCCAGTGCGTCGCCCCGTGGGCGATGGCCCAGTCCTTCATTGCGATGGCCACCGCGTCCGCCGCCGCCGGGTCGAGGCTCTGCCGTCCCTCTGTCGCGGCCACGACCTGCTCGTAGACGTCAGGGTTGAGCTTTTCCTTCATTACCCTTCGATCGAAGACCATTGAACTAAATAACTCTTTCACTCCTGGATATTCATGAGAGTTTGTCATGTCGATGACCTCCTAAATATAAGCAGTTAAAAATTAAAAATACCTGCTTAATTTAAGATAATTTTATGCTTGTATGGCTTAAATGTCAACATAATGAACCGATTGACATTCGGTAAGCAGTAATTTGGAGACAAGACAGGCCAGGGCTCATTGCTTTTTATTTGTTTTATTTGACGGATGAGAATGAGAATGTGGGGTGGCAGAATGAGTGCGCGTGGTCGGGAATGGCATAAAATACATTATAATAAGAAGATGCCGTAAGAGAAGGACGCTCCAAGTCGGGGACGGCGGGAGCAGGCGGGCCGTGATGGAGGGATTCTGCGATGGATGAGAGAACAGCCGGGGGAAAAAAACAAGATCTCGATGACGCAGCAGAGCCGCAGGGCACGCGCAGAAGAGCAAGGGCTCCCAGGCGGGCCTCCCTGTCCCCGGAATCGGATATCACTCTGACCACAGTGACGCACGCCGCGAGGAGACGCAGAAGGGGGCCGGATGGGACAGTGGCCCACCTTGAGATGGAGAGCGTTGTGAGTGAGACAAATCCGGCCGTCGAAGCGGAGTTCGTGGGAAGGGAAGGCTGGGGCGTTGCCGCGCGGGAGCAGGAGCCAGCAGTGGAGGCTGAGTTTGTGGAGACGCCCACGATCAGTTTCCGCGTTGGTGAACATACCTCTCATGAACCAGAAGCGGCCTCCGAGCCGATCACTACGGATGTGTTGCGGGACTCCGCTGTTGAAGTCGAACCTAAGCTTGCCGAGGAAGAGCCTGTGACAGAAGCGGAAGCCAGCTCTGTCGATGAGGCTGAGCGCGCCTTAGAGGAGGCGCAGGCTGAGGGCTCTGAGCCGGAAGCCGATGAGCCTATTGTCGAGGCTTTCGAGCCCGAACTTGCCGAGGAAGAGCCTGTGGCAGAAACGGAAGCCAGCTCTGTTGATGAGGCTGAGCGCGCCCCAGAGGAGTCGCAG
>JAFUYV010000236.1 GCA_017476945.1 Fretibacterium sp. | reverse complement strand
GGCAGTGCTTGCAGGCCAGGTTACAGCGACGGCCCACGTTGACCTGAAGGGTGTCGAGGCGGCCCGTGCGGCTGAACTCCGTGGGGACGCGGGACTGAAACGGGGGGACGCTCACATCGACAGCCCCTTCACCACGTTTTTCATCTGCACGCCGTGGACCAGGGACGCGCCGCCGCGGATGGCGCAGGCCACGTGGACGGCCTCGGTCATCTGCTCCTCGCTGGCCCCGTTCTCAAGGCAGCTCTGGCTGTAGGCGTCGATGCAGTAAGGGCACTGCACCGCGTGGGCCACGGCCAGGGCGATCAGGGCCTTCTCGCGTTTCGTCAACGCGCCGGTCTCGAACACCGCGCCGTAGTAGGCCATGAATTTCTCCCACAGGTCGGAAGCGCACTCGCCCATTGTGCCGAAGCGCCCCAGGTCCGCCGCGTCGTAATAACTGTTCTTCTCGCTCATCTTTCAAGACCTCCAAAATTATGACTTCGCGATAAGCCTCCCCGCCCGCCAGCGGTTGAGGAGGCCGCCGCCCTTCAACGGCTCGCCGTCCCCGAAGATAAGGTCCAGCAGGTGCAGGCTTCGGTGTTCGCCGTCAATGCCCATTGCCGACCGGCACGACGCGCAGTAGGAGAGTATCGTCGAGCAGGGGGACTCCGCCGCTCGTTTTCGCATCGCCTCGCGCCCCAGTTTCGCGTCGCCCGTCGTGATCGTCGTGATGCCGCCGCAACACTTGGCCCTCGCGCTGGAACACGCCATCTCGCGGACCGTGACGCCCAATCGTTTCAGGAGTTCCCGCACGCTGGCCGCGATCTCCGGCATGTCCCGCGTGACGCAGGAATCCTGGATTGAAACTTCAAGACCCTCGTATTTTTCAGCCAATCCATCCGGGAGGCCTAGCCTCAGCAGCAGCGGCCACAGGGAGAGGATGCGCCGGCCCCCGTCCTGTTCGCGCAGAACCTTAAAGCAGTTCTGGCAGGCGGTGATGACCGTCTCCGCTCCCATGTTGTCCAGCTTGCGCCTCACTCGGTCCATCCGCCGCTGAAATATGCTTTTCTTCCCCATCAGCCTCAGGGGCTTGGCGCAGCAGGCCATGAGGACCTCGCAATCACCCCGGCGTTCCCGTATGAAATCCCGCACGGTCAGAACGTAATCCGGACTGTAGGCCGCCAGACTGCATCCAGGGAAGAAGACCGTCCGCGACGCACAGGAATGTGTTCGCTTGCCGTCGTCAGCTTTCCCACCCTGACGGAGAAGCAGGGGCGACGCGGCCAGCCACTGGTCCACGCGCAGGACAGCATGAAGGACCCTCATTCCCTTCCTCCGCCGGCCCTGACGCAACGCCGCCTCAGCGCAAACCCCGCCGTCGTGACGAGGACGAACAGCGTTGCGGCGAGGAACAGGTACGGTCCCCGGCGCTCCGCGTCCCCGAGCCCCGCCGCGCCCAGCGTGAAGGCCGCAGCCCCCGGGGCCATAAAGACAAAGGTGCAGAGGGTATAAGTCCCCAGTCCAATGTCCGTGAGCCCGTAGGCGAAGTTTTGCAGGTTATAGGGGAACAGCGGGACCAGGCGCGTGACCATCAGCAGCGCAAAACCACTTCGGTTCACGTCGTCGAAGAGGACGCGCTTTAGGATGGGGCTCCGCTCCAGCCAGGGGCGGACGGCGTCCCTCAGGAAGTAACGCCCGGCCAGAAAGGCCAACACTGCTCCCAGCGTGGCCGCGGCGAGGCACAGCAGCGTCCCCGTCAACGGGTCAAACATCAGGCCCGCTATGGCCGCGAACGCCGCCCCGGGCAAAGCCAGCAGTACGCATCCCGCGGCCGTCGCCGCGACGTAAATCAGAGCCGCCTTAAGCGGATGGGAGGCAGTAAGCCCGCGAAGCCCCTTCAGGTTTTCCAGCAGCGCGTCCGACCATCCATGGACGCGGTTCAAATACAGCAGCGTGCCGATAAGGAGCAGGAAGGCCAGGGGACGAAGCCAGCGCCTCATTGATTTTTCCCCTCGTCCTCTCGCTCCGACGGCCAGGAGGGCCTAGTGCCACACCCAGCGGCATCCTGTCCCCGGAGGGGAGATGCGCCCGTCTTTGGTGCGGTCCCGTGCGTCCACCGGCCGACGGGAAGGCAGCGCCTCCACGCGCCCCCGCCGGCACTAGCGCATCCTGCGCGTCGCAGCAGCACGACGAGGGCTGTCAGCGCGAACAGAAGCAGCAGTCCCGTGATGAGCGTCCGTGCGCCGCCCGTCAGCATCCCGCCAACGTAGGAGTAGACGAGGGTGGCCGGCGTCTGCCCAATTCCCGTGGCGACGAAGAACGGCCAGAACTTCATTGAGGTTAGCCCCGCCGCATAGCTCACCAGGTCGAAGGAAACAAAGGGCAGCAGGCGGGCAATCAAGATGCTGTGCGCGCCGTAGCGTTCGAAGAAGGCGTCGATAGACTTCAGCCCCGCGCGGCTGGTCAGCTTCTCCGCCGCGCCGCGCCCCAAGATCCGCGCGATGTAAAAGCAGAGCGCCGCCCCAGCCATCGCGCTGGACCAGGACAGAAGCGCCCCTCTCCACCAGCCGAAGAGGTTGGCGTTGGCCAGGGTGATGACGAAGGCCGGTAGGGGGGCCGCCACGGACTGGAACACCATCAGAAAGAAGGACACCGCCGCCGCCCAGGCCCCGTACCGCGCCACGAAATTCCGCATGGCGGTAAAGTCC
>JAFUYV010000235.1 GCA_017476945.1 Fretibacterium sp. | reverse complement strand
GAGCCCCTCGAGGTCCCGGAGGCCACGGCGGATGCGGTGAGGGAGTGTCGGGCTCGCGGCGGGCGCGTCATCGCCTCGGGGACGACGGTTGCGCGGACGCTCGAGTCCATGGCCGCGGGGGAGGGGCTGGTCCGCGCGGGGGCGCGGGATACGGGGCTCTATATCTATCCCGGCTTCCGCTTTCAGGTGGTCGATGCCCTCATCACAAACTTCCATCTGCCGAAGAGCTCCCTGCTGATGCTGGTGGCGGCCCTCGCGGCAAACCTGAGCGGCAGAGGCGAAACAGAGGCGCTCTCCTCGCTGCTCGCGGTCTATGAGCTGGCGGTGAGGGAGGGATATCGTTTTTTCTCCTTCGGGGATGCCATGTTCATCCAACGGTGAATACTATCTGAGTGGGGTGCGGATGATGAAGCTGAAACACGGCGTTCTTCTTGGCGTTATCCTGGCGCTGCTCCTTTGGGGACTGGTGGTGACTGGGGCTTTCTCTTTTTACCTTAAGGTCCCGGAGGCCCTGTGGGAGGACCTGATGCCCCTGCCGAAGTCCGGGGAGAGGGTCTCCGTCCTGATTGAACCGGGGATGAGCGCCCGTCAGGCCGCCCAGGCCTTCGAGACGCAGGGAGCGCTGGAGGGCTCTGTCTCCCGCTTCATCTATTGGATGACGCGCTTTGGGCTGGACCGGAGGATACGCGCGGGGTACTATCAGGTCATCCGCTCCGACCCCTGGCGGCTGGCCCGGCAGCTTCGCGGGATGCGCCCGGCCCTGCTGAGGGTGACGATCCTTCCGGGAATGGACGTCTTCTCACTGCGTGACGTGCTGTCCGGGGACGAGAACCCGCGCCTGAAGGGGGACGGCGCGCAGGACGCGTCGTCTTTTGCCCCGGCCGACGCGCTGAGCGCGGCCCTGCTGGATAATGAGAACTACCCTGAGGAGATGCGTGCGAAACTTCCGAGCGACGAGGCCTCGCGGATCGCCTTCCTTCGGCCGGAGACCTACCTCGTCGTCGAGAGGACGCCCCAGGAGCTGGTGAGGGTGGCGAGCTCCGCTTGGTGGGAGCGCTGGGGGGCCTCCGCGGATATCCTGCCGCCGGCCTACGTCCAGAAGAACGCCGTTATCGCGTCGATGGTGGAGCGCGAGGTGCTCCACGATGTGGAGTGCCAGACGGTGGCGGGCGTGATCCAAAATCGCCTGGAGAAGAAGATGCCCCTCCAGATCGACGCGACGGTCGTCTACGCCTGGAAGCTGAGAGGCCGGAGGCTGACGCGCGTGCTGAACAGGGACCTGGAGATTGATTCCCCCTATAACACTTACCGCGTATCGGGGCTTCCCCCGCACCCGATCTGCGTCCCGGGCGCGGCCGCGTGGGACGCGGCCTTCAGGCCGGAGGTCAACGATTACCTCTACTATGTGGCCGGAAAAAACGGCTATCATTATTTTGCCAAGACATACAGTGAGCATCTTCGCAACGTGAAGAAGGCAAGGGAGCGCTGACGCGCCGCGATGATGAGGGAGGAATGGACAATGCGCAACAGTAAGCGAGGGCAGAGGCCCCTTAGGGAGGAAGCCCACCCCGGAGGGGAAATGCCCCGGCGGCGCTCGTCCCATCGGGGAAGCTGGGGGGAGTTGATCGTCTTTCTGCTCATCGCCTTTGGCATCTTCCTTATCCTGTCTCTGCTTGACAGCTCCTGGGCGGGGGAGGCCGGACGGGCTTGGGGAAGGGGCATGAGGGCGTCGTGGGGAGGGGCTCTGATTGTCCCCCTGCTGTTCTGGCTCTATCTGTGTCTGGCCCGGCTCGCCCGCTCCCGTGTGCCGCATCCGCTGGGGCAGATCCTGGGCACCGCTCAGCTCTACCTCTCCCTGGCCTTCATGCTGGGGGTCGCGCGGCAGACGGGCTGGAATCCGGGCTGGGCCCTTTCCGAGCCTGGCGAGGTCGGCGTTGGGCTGGCCCGCTTCTTCCTGCTGAACCTCGGCGCCTTTGGCACAATCCTCGCCGCCGCCGCGTCCTTTCTCCTGGCCGCGTTCTTCTTTGGCTGGCGGGTGTTCGCGCTGTTCCTCTCCTCTCACGCAGAGGAGAGGGAGGCGGCCCCGCAGGGCCATCATCCCCTCTCCCGGCAGCGGCCTTCCACGTTCTCTCCTTCCTCTGCCAAGTGGCCCCGGCCGGACTCCTCTGACAACGACGAACGGCTGGGAATGGAGGAGCTTTCCAATCTGCGGCGCATGTCGGCTGGTACCCCGTTTGACCCGCTCGACCCGGCTAGCTTTGGGGATATGCGCGCTGAAAAGGGTCCGGAGAAGAAATATAAGGAGTACGAGGAGTGGCTTGACTCCTTCGCCACGCCCCCGGACCCTCAGCCAGACAGAGAGGCGCTCCCCCTCCCAAGCGAGCCGGAGGATCCACGCCCTTTTTCGGGAAAAGGACAGCCCCAGGCTCCAGAGGATGAGGGGCCGCTGTCCCCACAACCGGTCTTCGTCCCGCCAGAGCCTCCCGTCCCTGAGACGTCCCCTGTGTCCGTTGAGGACAAAGGGCTCCTGGGCCCGGAGGTGACCGCCTCTCAGCGCTCGGCCGTGCAGATATTGGACGACCTCCTCTCCTCCATCGAGGCAGGGGACTTCTCCATGCCGGAGAAGCTGGCGAGGCCGTTGGAGCCTCAAGCGGGCGTCCTTGCTGAGGAGGCGCCTGTTCAGGCTCCTGCCCGAAATGAGGTCCCGCGGGAGGCTTGGTCGGAGGAGGCTGCGCCGGAACCTGAGGCGAATGAGGCGGCGGAGCCCTCAGTCCCTCTGCCCGATGAGCCCCAGGGGCCTATCTCCGCGGCCTCTGAGCAAGTCTCCCATGAGGGAGAGGCTGAACCCACGATGCCCGAAACGGAGGAGGAGCCCTCGGCCTCTGCCGCGGATGAGGCGGTCCCCGATGAGGATGACGGGGGGCGCGCGCCCTCCGGGGTCTTCCCCCCGCCGCTGGACCTCTTTGGTCCTCCTGCCGAGGAGCAGGGGGATGGCGAGGCTCTGGCGGTGGCGGAGCGTCAGGGAGAGGCCATCATCGAGACGCTCAAAGATTTTGGCGTTGAGGCCTCCGTGGCGCACATCGTGGTGGGGCCGTCGGTCATACAGTTTCAAATTGAGCTGGCCCCTGGCACCAAGGTCAACCGGGTTTCCGGCCTGACCAACGAACTGACGATGGCGCTGGCGGTGGTCTCCGTCCGCGTCGAGGCCCCCATCCCCGGCCTGCCCTACGTTGGCATTGAGATCCCGAACTCCCGGCGGCGGGGCATCCCCCTGCGCGCGGCGCTGGAGGACGAGACGTTCCAGGACGCGAAGGCGTTGTTGCCGCTTCCGATGGGGATGCAGGTGGACTCCCGCTTCCTGGTCTGCGGGCTGGAGGATATGCCCCACCTCCTTGTGGCGGGCACCACGGGGTCGGGCAAGAGCGTGTTCGTCAACGCCTGTATCCTGGGGATGTGCTCGCGCCGCGCGCCCAGCGAGCTGAAGCTGATCCTTGTTGACCCAAAGCAGGTGGAGTTCGCTATCTACGAGGGGCTGCCGCACCTTTTGGCCCGGCCCGTCTCCGACCCGAGAAAGGCCATTGACGCCCTCGCCTGGGCCGTGCAGGAGATGGAGTCCCGCATGGCGAGTTTCGCCCGCGCGCAGGTCCGCACCCTCGCTTCCTACAATGAGAAGGTGCTGCCCAAGGACCGCCTGCCCAGCGTGGTGGTGGTGGTGGACGAGCTGGCCGACCTGATGTATACAGCGGGCAAGGAGGTCGAGGGGTTGCTGGTGCGCCTGGCGCAGAAAGCACGGGCCGCGGGCATCCATCTGATCCTCGCGACGCAGCGCCCCTCGGTGGACGTCATCACGGGGCTTCTTAAAAACAACGTCCCCGCCCGCGTGGCGTTCGCCGTCCCGTCGCAGACGGACTCGCGCACCATCCTGGACTCCGGCGGGGCGGACAAGCTGCTTGGCCGGGGGGATATGCTCTTCCTCAGCACGCGCTACCGGCGGCCGCTGCGCCTTCAGTCGCCCTTCATTACGGAGGAACGCACGTTGGACTTCGTGAACTACGTGAAGAACGTCTTTGGCGAGCCGGAGTATATCGAGTTCGCGGAGAGCGGCGGAGGCTCCAGTGACGGGGGGAGCCGGGGCGGGAATGGCGCTGTGGACGACCCTAAGATGGAAGAGGCTATTCATGCCGTCATGGAGATGGGCATCACCTCGGCCAGCGGGCTCCAGCGGCTCCTCAGCATCGGCTACCCCAAGGCGGGCCGTCTCATCACGGCGATGGAGCAGATAGGCATCCTCGGCCCCCAGACCCCGAACAGCACCAGGCCGCGCGATATCCTGATGGACGAGGAAAGCGCCTATGAGGCCCTGGAGCGCGCCCGCGCCGGAGAGCTTTTCGATGAGGGGTAACCCATGTGAACGTCTTGCGTACACGTGGTATCCCTCAGGACAATAAGATATAATTAGGTAGAAGATAAACGCCGGTTCCGGCGAGGGGACCTGTCCCCAAAGGAGGCAGAATTTATGGGCAAGAAAATGGCGAACATTGGCATCATCACGTCGGGCGGTGACTGCGGCGGCCTGAACGCCGTTGTGAGGGGCGCGGCCAAGGCGGCGATGTTGCGCGGCATCGGGACCTACATCATCCCCAACGGCTACGCGGGGCTCTACAACCTGGTGGACTTCAACAACCTCGTGCTTTTGGATGAGGAGCGTACGGATCACGTCAACTCCTCCTTCGCGGGCAGCGACGCGGGACACAGCCGTGTGAAGATCTCCAAGATCGCCGACCCGGAGAAGTATGACCGTATCCTGATGGGGCTGCGCAAGTTCAACATCAACGGCCTGCTCATCTCCGGCGGTGACGATACGGGCAGCGTCGTCGTTGACCTGGCGGAACACGGCATCCCCTGCGTCCACGCCCCCAAGACGATGGACCTGGACCTTCAAACTTACTCCGTGGGCGGCGACTCCTCCATCAACAAGATCGCGAATATCGTCGACGACCTCAAGACGACGGGCACGACACACAACCGCATCATGATCATCGAGGTCTTTGGGCGTTACGCCGGGCACACGGCCTTTCGTGGGGGCATTGCGGCCGACGCGGACTGCATCCTCATCCCAGAGATCCCCGTGGACTTCAATGCGGTCTACGCGCACTTGAAGCATTACTACATCCGGCGTATTTTGAACTCCGACGTTCATGCGGGGACCTACGTTATCGTCGTGGCTGAAGGTGTCCGCGGCGAGGACGGCAAGCACTTCTCCGAGGGCGCGGGCAAGGACTCCTTCGGGCACGTCCACCTGGGCGGCGCGGGGCGCTACATCCGTGGCAGGCTGGAGGAGATGATGCGCGGGGATCCGGAGATTAAACAGTTTATGAAGACCTCCGGCATGTATGTCCCCGGCGTGTTCGAGATCCCGGAGATCCGCGAGGTCATCCCCAGCCATATCGTGCGCAGCGGCTCGACCTCGGCTTACGACGTCAACTTCGGCAAGGAGATCGGTGCGGCGGGCGTCATTCTGCTGGACGAGGGCGTCAGTGGTGTGACCGTGGTCAAGGTGTGCAACGGAGCCATTCGCTATATGCCCACGTCCGAGGCCATCGTGCAGAGGATGGTCAACGTGGACGACATTGATTTCTACGAACAGATGGACGTCTGCTTTGGACGCGTGCGCGAGCCCTACGAGGCGAAACTGGAGCCTCAGGAGGGGCCGGTGGAGCGGCCCATGTAGTCCAATCTATAGTCAGTCTAATTGAGGGACGCAAAGACGAAGGCGGAGGGGCTCCCACGAGGGAGTCCTTCCTTTTTTTACGCACTACCGGGCTTCGATATAGTAAAAATATTGCAGCCCGACGCTGTCCTTGACATAGATGTCGATCCCGTCGAAAATGGGCAGCCGGGCCGACAACTCCGTGGACAGCGTATAGTCCTCGCGGTTGTTCGGACTGGCAAAGCGGGTGTTCTGGTCGTAGCTGGTGAAGCCTGCCAGGAGAAGCATATATTTCTGGCCGCGGGGCACAACGTGATTCCAGCCAGCGGGCAGGGAGAAGAAATACTTTTCAAAGCGCTTCAGGTGGTGCTTGTACTGTTCCCCCTCCACCATGTCCAGGAGCAGATTGATCATTGCGAGCTTCCCGGCGAGGTCGGAGCTCCGCGCCACGTTTCCAGCGGGAGAGGGTGTGAAGCGCGTAGAGAACTGTCCGCAGTACAGCGTGGCGGCAATGCCGTTATGGATGTACTTCAGACGGTTCTGGTCCCTTTTTATCCTGTCCTCAGACAGGGCATACCAGGGCCTTGTGGCGCTGTTCCCGAAGAGGGCGAAGCTGGCCAGGGGGGCCTTGTCAAGAAAATGGTAGAAGAGATTGGAGGAGTTGAGTCCCAACAGAGCCGGGTAGTTCGCCGCCAGCTCATCGAGGTGGGCATAGATATAGTGAAGATCCTCAGGGTGGGCGTCGATATCGCGCACAATGGAGTTGTAACCCTGAAGGGCGCTCTCAAAAGCCGCCCCGCGCACCTGAGGCTGAAGGACAACAGCAGAGGCATCTGCCTTGGCGCCGCCCGGCGCCGGAGAGGCCGCTGGGACGGGCTTCACGGCAAAGATGCGGTTCAACGCCGCCAGGATCTGATAGTCCTCCGTCGAGCGGATGAGCCGGAGTTGCTCCAGCTCCGCTGGGTACCCACACACGTCCAGCCATCGGGCCAACGTGCCGTTTTTATAATGTTTTAGCACCTCTTCGCGGGAGAAATTTTCTCGAAGGTCCTCAACGGTCCGTATCTGCCTGCCGCTAAAGTCCAGGTTGAAGCGAATTTTTGCCACAGGATTCCCTCCTTGACGCTCCCCTGCGCCCAGATGGCAGCATACCCTGCGGCGCCGGGAGGAGGGGACAAAAAAACGGCAGGGGAGGTCGTTTCCCCCTGCCGGCAAAACCAAAAAAGGCTACTGAGAGATTGCGCTGACAGGGCAGGTGGAGACACAGCTGCCGCACTCGACGCACGTACCCTCATCAACCCTGGCCTTGCCGTCATCCATTGCGATAGCCGACACGGGACATGCCCCAACGCAGGACTCGCAGCCCACGCACACATCACGATTCACATTTGCCTTTGCCATAAAGAACCCTCCTTAAAATTTCTGCCGATCGTTTACCCACAGGACGCAAGTCGCCCTTTGTGGGCCGCAAAACCCCTCAAAAGTTTTGACATCCCTATTATAACACAGGGAGGCCAATGCTCGATGCCGTACACAAACGGGGCTTCCCAAAGGGAAGCCCCGCGTTGTTAGCGCTTAACCTATGCCTAGCCCAGCGTGTCCCAGGACTGAGCTTCCTCGTCGTCCTCGTGTCCGGACTGATAGAACACCTTGGGCACCCCAAGCGCCACAAGGCCGGACTTGGGATCGACGTAATAGTTTTTCGCGTCCGCCTCAGGGTCCTCGCCGATGACCGTGCCGTCGGGGATGATGTTGTGTCCGTCGATGATGGCGCGCTTGATGCGGCAGTTCTTGCCGATGACGACGTCGTGTCCGACGATGCTCTCCTCGACGACGCTCCCCGACTGGATCAGGCAGTTGCGCGACAGGATGGAGTCCACCACCGTGGAACCAAAGACGCGGCAACCCTCGGCGGAGAGGACTCGATTGATGTTGCAGTTATGACCTCCCTCGGGATAATAGTAGGAAGGAGTATCGCCGTAGGAGACCGTGCGGATGGGCCACATGGGGTTCTGAAGCGTCATCTCGCTTTCATGCCCGATGAGCTCCATGTGGGCCTGCCAATAGGCCTGGAGCGTCCCCACGTCCCGCCAATAGGGCCTGTCGGGACGCCAAGCGTGCACCTCTTCGACCTCCGGTTTCGGGTGCGGGATCACGTTGGTGGAAAAGTCGTAGGCGCAGACCTTCATGCCCGAGGCCACCAGCTTCGGGATGATGTCCTTGCCGAAGTCATGGCTTGTCTCGTGCATGGAGTCGTCGTCCAGGGCCTCCTCCAGCACCTTGCGCTCAAAGATGTAGTTCCCCATCGAGACGTAGCAGAAGCCGGGCTTGCCAGGGATCTCCGGCGGAACCGCCGGCTTCTCCATGAACTCAAGGATGCGGCCGTGGGCGTCGGTCTTGATGCAGCCGAACTGGCTGGCCTCGCTGGCTGGCACGACGTTGGCCGCGATGGTGACATCCGCCTGGTTGTCCGCGTGCCAGTCCATCATCTGGCTGACGTCCATCTTATAGATGTGGTCCGCCGCGAAGATGGCCACCTTGTCGGCCCGAAAGCGGGTAATAAGATGCGACGCCTGGAAGACCGCGTCCGCCGTGCCCTGGAACCAGTGCTCGCCGCTCCACATCTGCGCGGGGACAATGGTGACGAAGAAGTCCCGGCCCCTCATGGCTCCGCCGCCGAACTGCCAGCCGTGCCCCAGGTGCTCATTCAAGGATTGGCTCTTGAACTGCACAAGAACGTAGATGGCGTAGATGCCGCTGTTGACGAGGTTGGAGAGGGCGAAGTCGATGATGCGGTACTTCGCGGCGAAGTAGACGGCGGGCTTTGCCCGGTAGCGCGTCAGAGGCATCAGCCTCTCCCCCTTGCCGCCGGCAAGGACGATCCCAAGTACCCTTCCGTGCTTCCCTAC
This sequence comes from Fretibacterium sp., assembly GCA_017476945.1. Classification (GTDB taxonomy): domain Bacteria; phylum Synergistota; class Synergistia; order Synergistales; family Aminobacteriaceae; genus JAFUYV01. Next base: position 2,107 of record JAFUYV010000235.1, on the reverse strand, counting down.
GTACATGCGATTCTCCCCTTTATCTTTGTTTTGGCCAGAAGGCCACGGATACTAACCAACCATCTCCTGGTACAGAGCCTTGTAAAGTTCCGCAGAGCGATCCCAGGTGAAGTCCTGCTGCATTGCCCGCGAGACGATTTGCTGCCACGCGGCGCCATTCCGGAAACGCTCGACGGCGCGCCGCAGCGCCCAGAGCATTCCGTCCCGGTCACAGGTTAGGAAGGTGAACCCATCCCCGCCCTCCGGGGAATCCGCGTCCGTCACCGTATCCCTCAGGCCGCCCACCTCACGAACGACCGGGATGGTGCCGTAACGCATGGAGATCATCTGCGAGAGGCCGCAGGGCTCGAACACGGAAGGCATCAGGAAGATGCTTCCGCCAGCGTAGAGGAGGTGGGAGAGGGGCTCGTCATAGCCTTTGAAGAACTTGATACATTCCGGGTGGGCCGCGCTGGCCTGGGCCAGGGCGTTTTCAATCCAGTCGTGCCCGCTGCCCAGGAGCACGAACTTCGCCCCCAGCGTGGGCAGGACGTCCATCGCCTCAAGGACCAGGTTAAAGCCCTTCTGCTCGACAAGGCGGCTGACGCAGACGACGATGGGGTCCTGCGTCTTGACGTCAAAACCAGCTTTCCTGAGCAGTTCCTCGCGGCAGCGCCTTTTGCCCTCCATATTTTTGAGGGAGAACTTCTCCGGGGTCATGGGGTCCCGCTCAGGGTTCCAATACTTTGTGTCGATACCGTTGAGGATGCCCCGCAGCTTGTGACGCTGCTGGTAGATGACGCCGGACAGCTCCCGCGTGGACTCATAGGTCTGTATTTCGGAGGCATAGGTGGGGGAGACCGTCGTGACCGCCGAGGCGGAGACAATGGATCCCTTGAGCAGGTTCATCTGACCGTAGAACTCCATCGTCGTGGGGCTGAAGCTCCAAGGCTCAAGCCCCGACGCCTCGACAAAGGGATCGGGCTCAAACACGCCCTGATAGGCCACGTTGTGCAGCGTCATGACGCTGCGTCCCCCCACCTGGCGATAGTGCCGGTGCCAGGCAAGGGCGCAGGGGAGGAAGGCGGAGGTCCAGTCATGGCAGTGATAGATATCCGGCGTCCAGCCGATGGCCTTGGAGAGCTCCAGCGCCTGCATGCAGAAGACGGCGAAGGGCGAGGCGGTCCAGAAGTTGAGCTGAGGGGGATACATGTCCCCGTCGTAGTCCTCGGCGCGCAGGAAGTAGATAGGCACGCCGTCCACCTCCGCCTTGATGACCGCAGCCTCCCGGACTTGCCAGTTGTAGGCGGCGTAGACGTGCTGCGGCAGGATCGTGGTCCTCAGTCCCGCCGCAGCGACCTTGTCCAGCACGCCAGGCCATGCGGGCGTCACCACCCGCACGTCCACCCCGGCCTGGCGCAGCGCCTTCGGCAGCGAGCCCGCGACATCGCCAAGCCCGCCCACCTTGGAGAAGGGCGCGATCTCCGTCGTGACAAACAGTATCTTTACCGCCCCGCTCATTGGGGCCCCCACCGGACCGTGCCGGGGTTTTTCTGCCGAACTGCCACCTTTAGTCATTACCCTGACATCCTTTCGTGCGGTGGTCCTTGATGCTACATCCCTCTGAAGTCAATGGAATACGCCTTCGACGCATACTCCTTCACAACCCTGTGCGTGTTGAAGAAGCTGGCGTCCAGCGCGATGGTGTGCCGCATCATGTCCACCCACTTGTCGTGGTTCTTGTAGTAGGTGGGGATGACCTTCTTCTCCAGCTTGTCGTAGAGATCCACGGCATCCAGCGACTCGTCGTAGCGGGCATCGGCCTCCGTCTCCGTGGGCTCCGGCCCGATGGACCAGCCCGTCACGTCTTCAATCCAGCCCTCAATCCACCAGCCGTCCAGCACGGAGAAGTTCATGATGCCATTCATGGCGCACTTCATTCCGCTGGTGCCGCTGGCCTCGCGTGGACGGATGGGAGTGTTGAGCCACACATCGACGCCCTGCGTCAGCAGGGACGCGATCTCCATGTTGTAGTTGTCGATGAAGACGATTGGGATCTCGCCCTCCAACTCCTTGGCCTTGCGGCGGATCTTCTGAAGGATGGCCTTGCCGCCGTCGTCCTGGGGGT
>JAFUYV010000234.1 GCA_017476945.1 Fretibacterium sp. | reverse complement strand
GCAAATCCTTTTCCCCCAGTTCGAATCTGGGTGCCGCCTCCAAAAAGAAAATTACCGGGGAACGCCCGGAAACAAAAGTCTCGCTAGGGCGGGACTTTTTTTGTTGCCCATGGTGCAGGGGGTAACGTAAAATACCGGGTAAGCGCATAGGCGGCAGGGTAAGAAATCGGGGAAGAGAGGCGCAGGCCCTGCACCCTCTTCCCCGGTTGCGATGAAACGAAACAGATTGGATGTGTCTATATGATAACAGATTTGGCGGCAAAAAGTAACCGCTGCCGCCCTGAGAGGCACGCGCTTCCCTTGTAATTATTCAAAAATCTGATAATATTTTTAATATGGAGACAAGAACGATAGACGGCGTCCAGGCTCGCGCCGTAAGCGATTTAATTGACGCCTTTATGGAATGTGTCCAGTACCGATCCCCCTCGGATCATACCTTCGTCAATTATTCCTCCGACCTCCGGCAGTTCGCGGATTATCTTGAGGCTCAGGGCATTGACGACATAGGCCGGGTGGATACTTCTGTCCTGCGCGCCTACCTGCGCACCCTCTCCGGCTGGAACTTTGCCAAGGCGACGGTGGCGCGCAAGCTCTCCTCCCTGCGGGGCTTCTTCGCCTTCCTGAAGGAGCGCGGCATCCTGGAGAGTGACCCCGCGCGCAGCCTTCAGGGCCCTGGCGCCCGGCGGCATCTGCCCCGCGCCCTGTCCGAGGAGGCGGTGGGCCGCCTTTTTGAGGTGGCGGGGGGAGAGGAGGACCCCGCCCGCGTGCGCGACACGGCCATTCTGGAGCTGCTTTATGGCTGCGGGCTCCGTATCTCCGAGCTGACGAGCCTGCGGTGGGAGGATGTGGACCTCGACGCGCGGTGGCTCATCATCCTGGGCAAGGGGAACAAGGAGCGTCGCGTTCCCTTTGGAAAGTGCGCCCAGCGCGCCCTGCGGGCCCTGTGTGAAGGTGAGGAGGGGCGGGGAGAATATGTCTTTGGGGGCCGCAGGGGAAAGCCGCTGACGGTGCGCACCGTCCACCGCGCGGTGACGGCGCTCGCGGCGCGGGCTGGGCTGGAGGGCGTCACGCCTCACACCCTGCATCACAGTTGCGCGACGCACCTTCTGGAACACGGGGCGTCGCTGAAGTTCGTCCAGGAGTTCTTGGGCCATGAAAGCCTGTCAACAACGCAGATTTACCTTACTGTCAGCGCATCGTGGATGAAGGAGAGCTACGCCGCCGCTCACCCAAGGGCAAAGTTATAATGCGGCGCTGGAGGTTGGGGGGAGCCCCCGTGTCAAATCTGGAAGGAGAGCTGCTCCGCCTCGCCTCCGAGGGGCGAAGGCGGAATCGTTTACATACTTTGATCGAGAAATTTCGAGTGAGAAAATTTGATTTAGAAAGGATGATCCATTCTGTTCACAGGGACGACCATCGTGTGTGTCCGCTCCGGCGAGCGGGTGGCTATGGCTGGTGACGGCCAGGTGACGCTGGGGAGCCAGATCGTCAAGTCGGGGGCCCGCAAGGTGCGCCCCCTGCTGGGGGGCAAGGTCCTGACGGGGTTTGCCGGAAGCACGGCCGACGCTATGACCCTTCTGGAGCGCTTCGAGAACTGCCTGGAGCAGGAGAAGGGCGACCTGATGAAGGGGGCCGTGAAGCTGGTGCGCGAGTGGCGCATGGACAAAGCGCTGCGCCGGCTGGAGGCCATGATGCTGGCCGCGGACAAGGGGATGACCCTGCTCCTGAGCGGCGCGGGCGACATCCTGGAGCCGGAGGGCGACGTGGCCTCCATCGGTTCGGGGTCAGGCTATGCGCTGGCCGCGGGGCGCGCCCTGCGCGAGGCAACGGACTGGCCTCCTGAGAGGATCGCGCGGCGGGCCATCGAGCTGGCATCGGAGATCTGCATCTACACGGATGACAAGGTGACGCTGGAGGTGCTGGGAGAATGAGCGGGACGAATGTCATGCCGGAGGTTTCAGGGGAGGCGGTGTCGGCAACGGCTTCCTACGAATTAAAATCCGGAATTAAGCGGGTGGACTCCCCGCTGACACCCTCGCGGATCATCGAGTATCTGGACCGCTATATCATCGGGCAGGAGAAGGCCAAGCGAGCCGTGGCCGTGGCGATGCGCAACCGTCTTCGCCGCCGCGCCCTTCCTCCGGAGCTGGCGCATGAGGTTATGCCTAAGAACATCCTGATGGTGGGCCCCACCGGCGTGGGCAAGACGGAGATCGCCCGCCGCCTCGCCACCCTGTCCAGCGCTCCCTTCATCAAGGTGGAGGCGACGAAGTTCACGGAGGTCGGCTACGTGGGGCGGGATGTGGAGTCCATCATCCGCGACCTGACGGAGTTCGCCGTGGCGATGGTCCGCAAGAAGATGCTGGAGGCGGTGCAGGCCCCGGCGCTGGAGCGCGCTGAGCAGCGCCTCCTTGATGCCCTGCTGCCAAGACCGGAACGCAAATTCTCTATGCCCGGCCTGATGCGGGCCTTTGGCGGGGACATCGGCGAGGACGATGAGGACGGCGATGGGGAGGAGCGGCCGCCGCGCAGGGAGGAGCGCGCGGAGGAAAACAGCGGCACCCGGGCGCGGCTGCTGTCGATGCTCCGTGAGGGGCGGCTGGACGGCCGCGAGGTAGATATCGAGGTCTCGGACAACGTGACCGCCATCCCCATCTTCGGGGCCGCGGGGATGGACGCGATGGGAATCAACCTGGGCGAGATGCTGAACGGCGTCCTGCCCAAGAGGATGCGGAAGCGCCGCATGAAGGTGCAGGAGGCCCTTCGCGTCCTCCAGGCCGAGGAGGCCGAGAAGCTGATCGACACCGAGGCCCTGGCCCGTGAGGCGGTGGACAACGTGCAGGAGGACGGCATCGTCTTCCTGGACGAGCTGGACAAGGTGGTGGTCCGCGGGGGGAACACCAGCGGGCCCGATGTGAGCCGCGAGGGTGTGCAGCGCGACCTCCTGCCCATCGTCGAGGGCTCCGTTGTGCAGACGCGCTACGGCCCCGTCAAGACGGACCACATCCTCTTCATCGCGGCCGGCGCCTTCAGCGGGGTCAAGCCTTCCGACCTCATCCCGGAGCTCCAGGGGCGTTTCCCCATCCGGGTGGAGCTGGAGCCGCTGAGCTGGGAGAACCTTCAGCAGATCCTGACGGAGCCGGAGAACAGCCTCATCCGGCAGTATAAGGCCCTGATCTCCACGGAGGGCGCTGAGCTCTGCTTCAGCGATGAGGCCACGGCGGAGATCGCCAAGCTGGCCCACAAGATGAACGCGGAGATGGAGGACATCGGGGCGCGCCGCCTGCACACGATGATGGAGCAGCTCCTGGAGGAGATCAGCTTCAACGTCTGCGACAAGGAGGCGGGAAAGATCGAGATCACGGCCGAGCTCGTTCGGGAGCGGCTGAGCCAGCTCGTCGAAAATCGTGATATCCGGCGCTACCTGCTGTAGCCGGGGAGACCTGAAGGAGAATAGAGATGAAGAACGAGAATGATGAGCATATGGAGAAAGAACAGGAAACAGCGGCGGAGCCCGGCCCGGAGGTGAGGGAGGCGCTGGAGGATCTTCTGGCGAAGACCCGGCAGGTCGGCAGGGCGGTGCAGAGCCGGCGCGAAAGCGATCCCCTGGACTATGCCCGGTTGGCGGGGCTCCTCTCCGAGTTCTCGACAGCCAATATTTACATTGTGGACAAGAGCGGCCGTGTGCTGGGATGGCACTGGCTGCCTGAGTACGACTCCAAGGCACTGTCGGCCAGCATCGGTAACGGCGTGATGCCCGACGAATTTGTCGTGCGGATGAACCGCTGCCGCGACTCCGAGATACATGACGAGGACGCGTTCCTGTTTGACGACGACTACTCCGGCGAGCGCCCGGAGAAGCACCTGATGTACGTGCCCATCATAGGGGCGGCTGGGGAGCGGTTGGGGACGGTGATGCTGGTGCGCTTTCACGCGCCCTTCCTGCTCCGCGACGTGCTGCTGGCCGAGTACCTGGGGAATCTCGTCGGGATCGAGATGCTGAACGAGCGCGGCCGCACGATCGAGGAGCGCTCACGCGACCGCCTCGCGGTGCAGATGGCCATGCGCGCCCTGTCCTATTCCGAGGTGGAGTCCATGAAACACATCATGGCGGAGATCAAGAGGCTGGAGGGCGTCGCTATTGCCAGCAAGGTGGCGGACCGCGTCGGGGTGACGCGCAGCGTCATCGTCAACGCCCTGCGCAAGCTGGAGAGCGCCGGGCTCATCGAAAGCCGCAGCCTGGGGATGAAGGGGACGTACATCAAGGTACTCAGCCCCCTGTTCGTCGAGGAGCTGGGCGTCGCCACATCCGAGCGCGTGAGCTACTAAGCTCTCGATTGTGACAGCGGGCCCCGCCACTTTTCGGCGGGGCTTTTATCGGCTTTGTCACGGGGCTATCGAACGGGCATCCCGTACCGGACAAGTTTGTCGTAGTACTTCTGGTAAAGGTAATACCCTCCGATGTTGTGCTGAACGTCGTCAATGCGGACGCGGTACCCGTTCTGCCGCACCATAAAGGAGTTGACTATCCGCCTGGGATTGGCCATATACATGGCGAACTCAGGGAAAAAGTAGCCGTTGAGCTGCCGGTCCGCGCGGGTACGAATGGCCTTTAAAAGGGCCTTCAGGTCAAAGCCCTGCACGGTGACCCCCTGGGTGGAGAGCCGGTCATAAACCTCAAAGGTCGCCATGAGAAGCTCAAGGTATATGTGCGACGTGGTGTCCTGCTGGACGAGAGCCCGCAGATTGGCCTGCGCGTTTCGCAGCGCAAAGGCCCAGTATTCAGGCTTGTTCACATACTTTGTCAGCTCGTCCATGGTGTAGGCGATCCAATGGTCCTTATAGCGGACATAATCCGCCGCGATGAAGTGTTCCACCGCCCGGCACGCCGCGTCAAGCCAGCGCCGCTCGCCGGTGAGCCGGTAAAGCCGCGTCAGGGCAAAGGTTGCCTCGCCATCGTAGAAAACAGTTCGATAGGGGGCCTTTAGGCTGAAATTCCTGTTCAGGACATGGACATAGGCGCCTTTCTCGTCCATCAGGCGGAGGATGCCGTTCCCCAGTGCGCGGCAGACATCCCGATACTGGTCCGAGCTCATGACATCCATGTATTCCGTCAAAGCCAGTACGGTCAGGCCGCAGCCGCCCAGCTTGATCTCGCCGCTCTTGTCCTCCCAGATGTAGGCGGTGTCCTTATCCTTGTAGACCAGTTGGGACAACAGGTACTTTAAACCGCGCTCTATCCCCGCCTTCAGCTCCGGACTGGGCTCCATCCGGCAGCGCAGGCACAGGGCCCAGAGCGTGCCGGCGTGCCGAAGGATGTTGTAGCTGCGGAGCTCGGCGTCAAAGCGGGGGGAGATGCCGTAGATGAAGGAGCCGTCCTTCTTCAACTGCCTCAGGAGAAACCCGGCGGCGGTGGCGATCATGCGTCGCGCGCGGTCCCCGTCGAACAGGACGGCCCGCCGGCCGTAGTCGAGTCCCCTGGAGATGAGCGGGTGGACCGCGTTGTCCTCATCACACAGCCAGCCACGGCATTGAAATGCCGTGTAGT
>JAFUYV010000233.1 GCA_017476945.1 Fretibacterium sp. | reverse complement strand
GCGACGATCATGACGGACCCGGAAATGGCGGACATCACGTACATCGAGCCGCTCAACCGCGGGCGGCTGGAGCAGATCATCGCCAGGGAGCGTCCCGACGCGCTGCTGCCCAACCTGGGCGGGCAGTCGGGCCTAAACCTGTGCGCGGAGCTGCACAAGGCCGGGGTGCTGGAGAAGTACGGTGTGCGGGTGATCGGCGTGCAGGCCGACGCCATTGAGCGCGGGGAGGATCGCATCGAGTTCAAGAAGACCATGGAGTGCCTCGGCATCGGCATGGCGCGCAGTGAGGTGGCGTACAGCGTGGACGAGGCCCTGTCCATCGCGGAGCGGCTGGGCTACCCCGTCGTCCTCCGCCCGGCCTACACCATGGGCGGGGCAGGGGGCGGCCTGGTCTACAACCGCGACGAGCTGCGGACCGTCTGCGCCCGCGGGCTCCAGGCCAGCCTCGTCCATCAGGTGCTGGTGGAGGAGTCCGTGCTGGGCTGGGAGGAGCTGGAACTTGAGGTCGTCCGCGACCGGGAGAACAACATGATCACGGTCTGCTTCATCGAGAACGTGGACCCTATGGGCGTCCACACCGGCGATTCCTTCTGCGTCGCGCCCATGCTCACCATCCCGGAGGAGCTCCAGGCCCGGCTTCAGGAGCAGGCCTATAAGATTGTGGAACATATCGGCGTCATCGGCGGGACCAACGTGCAGTTCGCCCACGACCCCAAGACCGGCCGCGTCGTCGTCATCGAGATCAACCCCCGCACGTCCCGCTCCTCGGCGCTGGCCTCAAAGGCCACGGGCTTCCCCATCGCGCTGGTGTCCGCCAGGCTGGCCACGGGCCTGACGCTGAAGGACCTGCCCTGCGGCAAGTACGGCACGCTGGACAAGTACGTCCCCGGTCGGGCCGGTGATGAGGACGGATACGTCGTGGTGAAATTTGCGCGCTGGGCCTTTGAGAAGTTTAAGGGCGTGGAGGACAGGCTGGGGACGCAGATGCGCGCCGTCGGCGAGGTGATGAGCATCGGAAAGAACTACAAGGAGGCGCTCCAGAAGGCTATCCGGTCCCTGGAGAAGGACCGCTATGGACTGGGGTTCGTCAAGGGCTTTCATCGGCTCTCAAGGGACGAGCTGCTCCAGCGGCTGGTGACGCCCTCCAGCGAGCGCCACTTCCTCATGTATGAGGCCCTGCGCAAGGGGGTGACCGTCGAGGAGCTCCACGCCCTGACGCACGTGAAGGCGTGGTTTATCCAGCAGATGAAGGAGCTGGTGGACGAGGAGGAGAGGCTCCTGCGCTCCAGGGGGCGCGGCTCCTTTCCCGGCGCGGGCCGTCTGCCCTCAGACGAAGCCCTCATCCGGGCGAAGCGCGACGGCTTCTCCGACCGCTACCTCAGCGAACTGCTGAACGTCCCGGAGGACGCCGTTCGAGAACGGCGCGAGTCCCTGGGCGTCACGGAGACGTGGCACGCTATCCACGTCAGCGGCACGCCGGACAGCGCGTACTACTACTCAACGTACAACGGATCCGGCGCTGCGCCCTCCCTTAAGGACACGGGCAGGTCGAAGGTCATGATACTGGGCGGCGGGCCCAACCGCATCGGACAGGGCATCGAGTTCGACTATTGCTGCGTGCACGCCGCGCAGTCGCTGAGAAAGCTGGGCTTCGAGACCCTGATCGTCAACTGCAACCCGGAGACCGTCTCCACCGACTACGACACGTCGGACCGGCTCTACTTCGAGCCGCTGACCCTTGAGGACGTCCTGAGCATCTACCGGAGGGAGAGACCGGTGGGGGTTATCGCCCAGTTCGGGGGGCAGACGCCGCTGAACCTGGCCTCCGAGCTGGAGCGGAACGGCGTCAAGATCCTGGGGACCTCGCCGGAGGTCATCGACCTGGCGGAGGACCGCGGCCTGTTTCGGAACATGATGGACCGCCTGGGCATTCCCATGCCGGAGTCCGGCATGGCCTCAACCGTGGAGGAGGCGGTGAAGACGGCGCGCCACATTGGCTACCCCGTCATGGTCCGGCCCTCCTACGTGTTGGGCGGCCGCGGGATGGAGGTCGTCTACGACGACGAGGGGATGGCGGAGTACATGGCCGCCGCCGTGGGTGTAACGCCCGACCGGCCCATCCTGATCGACCGCTTCCTGAACCACGCGCTGGAGTGCGAGGCCGACGCCGTCAGCGACGGCGTCCACGCCTACGTGCCTGCCGTGATGGAGCACATTGAGCTGGCGGGCATTCACTCCGGCGACTCCGCCTGCATCCTTCCGTCGCGCCACATCCCCGCCGGGGCGCTGGCCACCATCAAGGACTACACGCGGAAGATCGCGGAGGAGATGCACGTTGTGGGCTTGATGAATATGCAGTACGCCATTGAGAACGGAAAGGTCTTCGTACTGGAGGCCAATCCGCGCGCCTCGCGCACGGTGCCCCTGGTCTCCAAGGTCTGCGGCATCCGCATGGTCCCGCTGGCGGTGGAGGTCATCACCGCCTCCCTGACGGGCCGCCCGTCCCCCGTCCCGCCCTTGGGGAGCGGGACATCCCCTACTACGGTGTGAAGGAGGCGGTCTTCCCCTTCAACATGTTCCCGGAGGTCGACCCCGTCCTTGGGCCGGAGATGCGCTCAACCGGCGAGGTGCTGGGCCTTGCCCGAACCACCGGGGAGGCTTTCTTCAAGGCGGAGGAGGCGGCGCAGTCCCGCCTGCCCCTGTCCGGGACCGTCCTGCTCTCCGTCAACGACCGGGACAAGCCGGAGATACCCGCTATAGCCCAGAGCTTCGCTGAGGCCGGGTTCCGCGTCATCGCCACGCGGGGGACATGGGAGGCCCTGAACGCGGCCGGGGTCTCTGCGGAAAAGGTCAACAAGATCTCCCAGGGCCGGCCGCACATCCTGGACCTCGTGGCCAACGGGGAGATACAGCTCATCGTGGACACGCCGGGGGGTGGGGGGCACGGCGGCAACCTCGTGCGCCGGAGCGCCATACGCGGCCGCATCCCCTACGTGACGACCCTGGCTGCCGCGCGCGCGGCCGTGGAGGGGATACGGTACATGCAGAGCCATCAGGAGACGGAACTCAAATCCCTTCAGGATTGGCACCGGGAGATACGGGACGCGCGGCCCTGACGTCCCGCTAGCCCTCGCGGAGGGGATGCGCTATACCCGTACCCGCAGGGCACAGGGTGCCGGGTCAGCGGCCAGCCTCGCGGCGTGAGCGATTAAATGTGGAGGCTGCCTCCACGAGCGCCGTGAGCGTCGCCTGTTTCGCGGCCGCGACGTGGACAAAGCCACACTCCCGGGCGGCGCGTGCGGTTTGCCAGCCGATGCACACGGCCGGGACCGTCTCCCAGCCTCTCCAGCCCTCCGCGGCGCACGCGGCGAAGCCCCGCACCGTCGAGGCGCTGGTGAAGATCGCCATGTCCAGGTCTTGAGGCAGGGACGCTTTTACGTAGCGCGTCCGGTAAAGGGGGACCTCCCGGAAATCCGCCCCGCGCTCATGAAGGGCCTCCGCCAGCTCCGGCGAGCCCTGTTCCGCGCGGAGGAGCAGGATGCGTCCTTTGCGCTCCGCCAGCCCTCCGGCCAGGTGCGTGCCGTCGTAGGCCTCTGGGATGAAGTCCACGCGGAGCCCGTGAAGCCGCAGCGCCTCCGCCGTGGCCGGGCCAATGGCGGCAATTTTCGCCTCCCCAAGCTCGCGGATGTCCCGCTTCTCCTGCGCCAGCAAGGTGAGCAGCGCCTCGACGCCCGTAACGCTGGTGAACCCCACCCAGTCGAACCCGCCCAGCGGGGGCAGCGGGCCGGGGAGAGGCTCCGTCGCTATGCAGGGGAAGCTGAGGACCTCCGCGCCCGCGTCCCGGAGCATCCGGCAGAGGCGCCCCTCGCGCCCTCTCGGCCTTGTCACGGCAATGCGGAGCCCGTTCAGGGGCAGGGCTTTCCGGAAGTCAAATCGCTCCCCCAGCGCCGCCACGCCCCCAATAATCAAAATCGCCGGAGGGGCCATCCCCTCCTCGCGCATCCTCTCCGGCAGCGCTGTCAGAGGGGCGAACGCGCTCCTCTGACGGGCGGTCGTGCCGCGCTCAATGGCGGCGGCCGGGGTGGCGGGGTCCATCCCGGCGTTTAGCAGGGCCTCACACAGCGCGCCGGCGTTCTTCACCCCCATCAGGAAGACAAGCGTCTCCCCCTTCGTCCGTGCCAGCGCTTCAAAATCCAGGTCGGGAAGCCCGCCCCTCTCCGAGTGGGCCGTGATGATGCGAAGGGCGGAGGAGACGCCCCGGTGCGTGACGGGGATGCCCGCGTAGGCGGGGACAGCAATGGCCGAGGTCACGCCGGGCACGACCTCGAAGGGCACGCCCGCGGTCAGCAGCGCCTCTATCTCCTCTCCTCCCCGCCCAAAGAGGAAGGGATCGCCTCCCTTAAGCCGGACGACGCGCTTCCCGGCCCGCGCCCGATCCAACAGGATGGCCTCGATCTCCCTCTGAGGGATGGGATGCGCTCCACCACTCTTGCCCACGTCCACGCGCTCGGCCCCCTCCGGGATAAGGGCCAGGACGCCCTCCCCGACAAGCCGGTCGTACACGACGCACTCCGCGTCCTCCAGCACCTCACGGCCCCGCAGGGTCAGTAGTCCCGCGTCGCCCGGCCCGGCCCCAACGAGCCAGACCCTGCCCATTTTATTCATTGTCAGCCTCTTTCTTTACCGCGTGTTGTACGGACGCGGCCAGATTTTCCCCAAGGCGTTTTGCCTCGCGCCGCGGGCCGGAGAGGATGTCCCGGCGGTAGATGCCCGGCGCTTCCTCCATATAAAGCCCCGTCAGCGTCAGGACATCCCCCTCAACCACCGCGTGGGCTGCCACGGGCAGGGAGCAGCCGCCCGCCAGCGCCGCGACGAACGCCCGCTCCGCCAGGGCGCAGTCCTCGGAGTCCTGGTCACGCACCGCGTCCAGGTAATCGTAGGGTTCCCCCGCCCGGCCCTGGCAGGCCAGGATACCCTGCCCCGCCGCTGGGACCATCTCCCCAATGGAGAAGAACCGGGTGATCCTCCCCTCTAACCCCAGCCGTTCCAACCCGGACGCGGCCAGAATCAGAGCGGAAAACCGCCCCTCGTCCAGCTTGCGGAGGCGCGTTTGGACGTTGCCGCGCACGGGGGTCACCTCGCACGCCGGGAAGAGCCGCTCAAGCTGAAGGCGCCGCCGCGCCGACGAGCATCCAACGGGGCCGAAGGGCCCTGTCCAGCCTGCCTCGCCGCTTTCCGTCAAGGGATGTCCCCCCTCGCGTGCTGGCAGCACCAGCGCGTCCCGCGGGTCACCGCGCTTTGAGTACGCCACGATGGGCAGGCGTTCGTCCTGCTGCATGGGCACGTCCTTCAGGCTGTGGACCGCCAGATCGATGTCCCCGCCCAGAAGCGCCTGCTCCAGCTCCAGCGTGAACAGCCCCTTGATGCCGCTGGGGTCTGAGACCTCGGCAAAGGGTTTCATGTTTACGTCCCCCGTCGTGCGAAAGGTCACCAGCTCCAGCTCCAGTTCCGGGTGCGCCGCGGCGATGGCGCCCATCACCAGACGGCTCTGAGCCACGGCCAGAGCGCTGCCCCGCCCGCCGACGCGGATTTTACGCCTCATCGCTGGCCTCCCTCAGGGCGCGCTCCTCCGCGACCCAGCCCTCCCACACGGCGCGCAGCCGGTCCGCCAGACGGCGCGTCATGGAGCAGGACAGCCCCGCGGTGGAGACCGAAACGGCCGCCTCCCCGGACGCCACCAGAGCGGGGAAGTAGAAGCTGCCCTCCGCGGCCGCGTCCGCCACGCTGACGGGGATGCCCCGCGCCCTTGCCTCCTGAGCCACGCAGCGGTTCACCTCGCGGTCATCCGAGGCCGCCACGGCGAGGGTAACGCCGCCGTCAAGGTCCCCAGGCTCGAAGGGCCGTTGCAGCCGCTCCGCCTCGCGGGGGAAATCATCGCGAAAGACCGGACTGACAGCCCGCACCCGCGCGCCGCACCTGAGGAGCGTTGCCGTCCGCCGGAGCGCCACGTTCCCCCCTCCGGCGACCAGAGTCCGGCACCCTTCAAGGTCCAGCAGCAGGGGAAAGAGCGGCGGCCTCGTCAGCCCCAGCATCCGTCGGGCCCACAGGACGCCCTCCTCCACGGTGTGCCCCTGGCCGGGGCCGCCTGGCCCATCCTCGGGGCGGGCGACCAGGATGACCTCGGCCCCCGCCTCGCGCGCGGCGTCGAGCTTCGCCTGCATCCCCCCGGCTGCCCCCCCATCCTTTGTCACCAGGACCGACGCCCCCGTGTCCTCCAGCATGGCGCGGTTCATCGCGCGGGAGAACGGCCCCTGCATGGCGATGATGTGCGCGGGGTCAAAGCCCAACTCCCCGCAGGCCCGCAGGACCTCCGGGGTGGGCAGGACGCGCGCAAAGACCCGTTCCCGGTAGCCGCGCACGGCGGTGAACTCCGGAAGCTCCTTGCTGCCCACGGTCAGGAGTATCCTCGCCGTGCCCCAGCGTTTATCCAGCAGCTCCGCCGCCTCCCGGCAGGAGCCCGCCACGGTGACGCCCTCATGAGTCTGGAGGCCCGCCCGCAGCACGCGCAGGAGGGACACGCCCGTCCGCTCGCAGGCATCCCTGACATTCTTCGAGACCTCCACGGCGTAGGGGTGCGTGGCGTCGATAACGCAGGAGATGCCTTCCTCCCTGATAAGCATGGCCATCCCCTCCGCGTCCATCCGTCCCGCGCGCACGTCCACACCGGGAAGCGCCCGAACCAGCTCCGCGCCGTACTCCGTCGCCACGCAGCAAACCAGCGGCGGCCGCGCGGCATCCGCGTGCTGAACATGCCTGGCCAGGCGCTCCAATATCTCGCGGGCCTCCGTCGTCCCCCCAAAGAGCAGGAGCCTCGGCATCACGCGCGCTCCCCTTCCAGAGGATAGCCCCGCCGCGTCACCATACGCCCTTCCAGCGTCATCGTCTGCGAGCTGCCGATGATGGCCGTGCAGAACATATCGAGCGAGGCGTTCTGTATCTCGCCCAGGGTGGTGACACAATGGCTCTGTCCCTGCCGTCCTGCGTCCCGGACCCATCCGGCGGGCGTCTCCGGCGGCCTGTGGCGCAGAAGGAGGCTGCAAGCCCATTGGAAATGGCGCGGGCGGCCGCGGCTCGACGGGTTGTAGAGACAGACGGTGAAGTCCGCCTGGGCGGCCGCGAGAAGGCGGCGTTCGATGAGCTCACGGGGAGTCAGAAGGTCGCTGAGGCTGATGACGGCGAAGTCCTGCATGAGGGGGGCCCCCAGGATGGCGGCGGCGGAGAGCGCCGCGGTGATGCCCGGCACGATCTCGACCTCAACCCCCCCCTCCGCGACCTCCAGCATCAGGCCCGCCATGCCGTAGACCCCAGGGTCGCCGCTGGACACCAGGCCCACCGTACGCCCCGCCAGCGCCAGCGCCAGCGCCTCGCGGCAGCGCTCCTCTTCCTGCCTCATGGCGGATGGCCGCAGCTCTTTAGCGGGAAGGGCCGCCGCGATGAGTTCGATATACGTGCGATAGCCCAGAATGACGTCGCACCGCTCCAGCGCCGCCAGCGCCCGCGGCGTCATCTCCTCTTTCCCACCCGGCCCAAGGCCAATTACATAAATCACGGGTAGACAGTCCTCCTCCGCCTCGATCTCATCACGTGCGTTCCGGTAAGGTCCCCTGGGGTTCCCACGCCCTGCTGCGAGGTCATTGTATCATATTATTTTGCCGTCATTTTCAGAGCGGGCGGGGCAAGCGCGGAGACGTCCAGGCCGGGAGCCCTGGCGGTTTCGAGGATTTATCTGATAAAATAAATCCCAGAAAGGCCATGGAGGGGCTCCGATCCCCTCTGTTACGGTGAGGGAGGTGAAAGGGATGCGCATCGTTCAGACGAGCACCACGATCAACACATCAGGCTTCACGGACCGGCTGGAGCGCGGCTTCGCCGTGAAACATGAGGATATCCACTACCTGCACGTTCGGGAACCCGTCGTCATCCAGCGCCCGCAGGTGGAGGACTTCAACTCCCTCGTCGTTGTCCACGACCAGGTGGAACAGTATATGTAAAAAGGGTGGAGGCATGGCCTCCACCCTCGCTTATTCGCCCGGCGCGGTCAGCAGGAACTCCGCCCCGCCCCGTCCCGCGGTGAGCTCGAAGGTGCCCGCGTCCGCGGGGACGAAGAGGCTGGTCCCCGCCTCCAGCGTGAGGCCGGAGCCGCTCAGTCCGGCGTTTCCCTTCAGGCAGAGCAGCGAGAGGAACCCGCCCTGGGGGGCGGCCTCCCAGCGGTCATCCAGGCGAAGCAGCCCGGCGCGGAACTGGGGACAGTGGGCCAGGACCTCCAGCGATCCGCCCACGACGGCCTTTGGAGGTGCTGCCCCGGGGGGCACGGGGTCAGCCTTCGTCCTTCGTATCACGTCGAGGGCCTTCGTCACGTGGAGCTGGCGGGGTTTCCCGTCGGGGCCGGCGCGGTTATAGTCGAAGACGCGGTAGGTGAGGTTGGAGCTCTCCTGTACCTCCGCCAGAAGGATCCCGCCCCCGATGGAGTGGACGGTGCCGGCGGGGATGAAGTAACGGCCGCCGCGATGGACCTCGATTCGCTGGAGCAGGCTGGGCAGCGAGCCCTCCGCTATGGCGCGCTCCAGCTCCTGACGGCCCGTCTCCCTCTGAAAGCCCAAGTAGATAAAAGCCCCGGGCTCGTGGTCCAGAACGTACCACATCTCGGTTTTGCCCCGTCCGCCCTCCGCGCGCGCGGCGTAGACGCCGTCGGGATGGACCTGGATGGAGAGGGGGAGCCGCGCGTCGATGAGCTTGACGATCAGGGGAAAGGATGCCCCCGCCTCGCGGTGCGGCGAGATGATCTCTGGATGTTCCCCCGCGATCCGCGAGAGCGTCATCCCCACGCAGGGTCCATCCAGCGCCGTGCTGTCCCCGTCGGGGTGCGCGGCCAGTTCCCAGCTCTCGGACACGCGGTCAAGCGCCGGGCCCTTTCCCCACGCCTTCAGCCGTACTCCCCCCCATAGGTAATCCTTGCACGCCGGCTCAAGCCGAAACGGCTGCATCGGTTCTCCCCTCCCTGAAAAAGTGCGGTCCCTGCAAGGGCCTCACGATTGTAGCATGAAACGGGGCAGTGCGCTCACGCGGACGCCTTTTCCCTGCCCATAGACTGAAACGCGCAGACCACGCCCAGAAGGACCAGGCCGATGACGTCCGTCATGGCGCCGGGGATCATCATGCACAGGCCCCCTGCCCCCATCATGACGCGAAGCAACGGGTTGATGGGGCGGTACAGGTAGCCGTTCAGGGCCGCCGCCACGCCGAAGATACCCAGCAGGGACGTGAGGCAGATCACGGCGATCTCGCAAAAGATCAGGACGCTGTTCACCAGAGGGCTGGCCCCCGCGATTGAAATAATGGGGCTCAGCTCCTCGAACAGCATCGCCGGGCTGAAGGCGAAGATGTACGGCACGATGAACGCCGCGATGGCCAGGCGCGTGGCGTTGAAGGCCGTCCTCATCGGCGAGGCCTTCGCGATGGCGGAACCGGCGTAGGCCGCGAGGGCGACCGGCGGTGTGATGTCCGCAACGATGCCGAAGTAGAACACGAAGAAGTGGGCGCAGACCTTGGGGATGCCGATGGCCGGAGCCATCAGGATGGGCGCGCAGGTCGCCGCCATGATGCAGTAGTTCGCCGTCGTCGGGACGCCCATGCCCAGGACGATGCAGCACAGCATGGTCAGGATCAGCGCGATGAAGGCGTGCCCGCCGGAGATGTTGACCACCATCGTGATGAGCTCCGAGGCCAGGCCCGTCGAGGTGATGCACCCGGCCACGAGCCCCGCCATGGCACAGGCCACGGCCACCGTGACCGTCCCCTTGCCGCCGGCCTCCAGCGCGTCGATGAAGCGTGTGAAGGTGATGCGCTCGTCCGGATTGGCGAGCCCGACAAGGATGGCGATGCCGATCGCCACCGCCGCGGAAAATTGCATGGTGTACATATTGGCGGACACCATGACGACCAGGACGATCAGCGGCAGCAGCAGATAGACCTTCGGCAGGAACGTCAGCATATGGGGCAGCTCCTCCTTGGGGATGCCCTTCAGGCCAAGTTTCTTCGCCTCCAGGTGAACGGCGATGTAGATGCCCGCGAAGTACAGGACGGCGGGCAGGATGGCCTTCAGGGCCACCTGGGCGTAGGGGATGCCCATATACTCGGCCATGAGGAAGGCGGCCGCGCCCATGATAGGGGGCATAATCTGACCGCCCGTCGACGCCGCGGCCTCCACCGCCCCGGCGAACTGCGGCTGATAGCCCGTCCGCTTCATCATGGGGATGGTGATGGAGCCGGTCGTGACCGTGTTGCCCACGGAGGAGCCGGACACCATTCCGCACAGCGCCGAGGAGATGACGGCCACCTTGGCGGGCCCGCCCGCAGAGGCCCCGGCCACGGCGTTGGCCAGGTTGATGAAGAAGGCGGAGATGCCCGTGCGCTCAAGGAACGCCCCGAAGATGATGAACACGACGATGTACTTCGCGCACACGTCGATGGGCGTGCTCCTCAGCCCGTCGCCCGTGGAGTAGTAGAGGTCGTAGACGACCTTGCCGAAGCGCACGGTGGAGAGGGCGTAGAACATCAGCACGCCCACCACGCACAGGATGGGGATGCCCACGCAGCGGCGGCACAGCTCCATCAGCGACAGGATGGCCGCGATGGCCATGCCCGTCATGAGGGCGTAGTTCGGATTCCGGGGGCTCGTGACCCGCAGCGCCAGCTTGATGATCGACTCCGCGTTCCACGCGAAGTACAGCAGCGGGATGACCCCCGCGAGCATGAACATGATGTCGTACCACGGCAGGGTGTTGACCTCGTTCTCGGCCTTCAGCGTCAGCGTGATGGTGATGGCGTTGCCGGGGCCGCGCTGGCCACCCGCAGAGACCCCCTTCCTGATGGGGTAGTTCAGGTAGCCAAGGATGAGGATGAGGGCCAGAAAGACGTTCAGCCGCACCTCCGGCATGGCCGTGCTGAAGAGCGTCACCCAGATGCAATAGAGCGAGAACGCCGCCGACAAAAGACGGACGAGGCGCTTTGGGGCCCCCTCCCAGACGCGAACGTTGGACTCCCGGTCGTATTTCTTCATGACCTCCTCGACGTCCTGCGCCGTGCCCACGTCCACATCCGAATTTGACGCGGGTCCCCCCGCACCCCCTGAGCCCGAAACCTTATCCGGATGGAACACGGCGTTTTCGTTGGGCTCCATAAGACACATCCCCCTTTCCCGTACCAAAAACGGCCGTGGCTGCTGTCCAGCGCCACAGCCGTCCGTATTGCCGGTTATCGCGATGACGCGGGCCGGCGGGCTACTTGCTGCTCACCTTTATTCCCTTGTCGCCGAAGTACTTGACCGCGCCGGGATGGTAGGGCACCGCCGTGTAAGAGGCGGCAAAGTTCAGGTCAAGCTCCGCGCCCTTGGCATGGGCCGCCGTGATGGCGTCCTTGTTCTCGAAGACGCTGAACAGGAAGTTGTAGACGTCGGCCTCGGACACATCATCACGGGCGATGACGACCGCGCCTACCGCAACGGTAGTGATGTCGGTGTCGGTGCCGTAGACGTCCTTGGCGATGAGGTTCCTGCTGTAGTAGGGGGACTCCGCGATGAGCTTGAGGATGTGGTCATCGTCAAAGCCGACCAGGTAGACCTTCTTCGTCGCGGCGAGGGAGGTGACGGCCGTGGTGGGGGCGCCGGCCACGATAAAGGCGGCGTCGATCTTGCCGTCCTGAAGGGCCTCAACGCTGTCGCCGAAGGACTGGTAAGTCGGCTTGATGTCCTTCTCGATATCCAGACCGTAGGCCCTCAGCACGTCCACCGCGTTGAAGTACACGCCGCTTCCCGCCGCGCCGACGGAGACGTTCTTGCCCTTGAGATCGGCGACGGTCCGTATCTTCGGGTCCAGCGTCACGATCTGAACCTGCTCCATGTAGAGGTTGGCGACGGTGGAGAAGTTGTCAACCTTGTCCTCGAACAGGCGCATCCCGCGGTAGGCGTAGGCCCCGACGTCCGTCTGAATGAAGCCAAGCTGGGCGTCACCATCCTCCATGGCCTCGATGTTGGCCTTGGAGCCGCCGGACGAGATGGCCGTGATGGCGGTGGAGGTCGCCTCACCGACCTTGCCGGCCAGGACGCTGCCGAAGCCGTAGTACGTCCCCTGCGTCCCGCCAGTGGAGAAGACAAGCTTCGTTCCGCCGGGCATGGGGGCGGGCTCAGCGGCAAACGCCGCGCCAGCCATCAGCATAACCAGCACCATTATCAACGCTAACTTCTTCATGTTCCCTTCCTCCAAACCTTTGTAAATTTAAACTGCCTAA
Organism: Fretibacterium sp.; assembly: GCA_017476945.1. Classification (GTDB taxonomy): domain Bacteria; phylum Synergistota; class Synergistia; order Synergistales; family Aminobacteriaceae; genus JAFUYV01. The sequence continues at coordinate 11,541 of JAFUYV010000233.1, read as the reverse complement.
ATATTGTAATCATTTATGGGGAATGTTGTCAAGCTCTGGGTTTTTGGGTTTGCGGATCCCTCTCTGCTCTTTGAGAGGGGACAGAAGATGCGCGGTTCGCGGGAATTTGGCGAACTGTAACGCGGTGAGCTGTCTCACGGAAGTGGCTGCCGTTATTGATACATTGACGAACTGCCTCATGTTGAGAGGAACGCAAAAAATTTGGCGGAGACGGAATGCCGCCGGCGTTCAACGCCTATAGCGGACACCATCATTGGAGAGAAATGAGAGCTCAACGTGAGCTTTTTGGTCGTTCGCTGGCTTCACGGGAGTTTGAGGAACGCCGGCTTCAATAAAAGACGGAGGAGGGCCGCGGTGAGTGACCCTCTCCGTTTTTAAGCGTCATATGAAACGCCCCGCTTATGCGCTCACAGAAGTATTACGCGCCTTTGCCCGCAGGTCAGCCAGGGAGGTGACGCCCCAGCGCTGGGCGGCCGCCTCCAGTCCCTCGTGAATTTCCTTCAGCACGCCAAAATCACTGAACAGCGCCGCGCCCACCTCCACCGCGCTGGCCCCGGCCATAATCATGGCGAGGGCGTCGTCGGCCGAACGGACCCCGCCGCACCCGATGACGGGGATCTTCACGGCCCCCGCCACGTCCCACACGACGCGCAGCGCCAACGGGAACACCGCCGGGCCCGACAGCCCCGCCACCCGCCGGTTAAAGACGGGCACGCCGCGCTTTGTGTCGATGGCCATGCCCAGCCACGTGTTGACAGCCACCACCGCCGAGGCCCCTGCGGACTCCGCGGCCCGCGCCACGGCCGGGATGTCCGGCGCTTGGGGCGTCAGCTTGACCCACAGGGGGCCGTCCCACCTCCGGCGCACCTGCTCTGTGGCCTGGGCGGTCAGGGTGGGATCCACGCCCCAGCTCATGCAGCCGCGGTCCGTGTTGGGGCAAGAGACGTTGAGCTCGATGCCATCCACCTCGTCCGCCCGCCCGGCGATGCAGGCCATCATATAGTCAAGGTCCTCCGCGTTCTCCATGCTGACGTTCAGCAGGACGGGCACGCCGTGCTTGCGGAGCTGGTTGAGACGCACGTCCAGGAAATGGTCGATGCCCTCGTTCTGAAGGCCGATGCTGTTCAGGATGCCCGACGGCGTCTCCCACACGCGGGCGCCGGGGTTGCCCGGCCAGGGCCGGCGCGTGATGGCCTTGGAGCAGATGGCGCCCGCGTGCCGGGTCAGATCCTCCTGCCACATTCCCTCTTCATAGGGCCACGTGCCCGACGCGATGACCACCGGGACCTTCAGGTCCACGCCCCCCACGACGCTAGAGATGGAGCTCATCCCATTTCACCTCCCTGGCCTGGAACACGGGGCCGTCGATGCAGACGCGCCGCCTCCCCGTTTCCGTGTCCACCACACAGCCAAAACACCCGCCCATGCCGCAGCCCATGCGCCGCTCCAGGCTTACCTGAATATCAGCGCATCGGGCTCCATACTGCCCGTACAGCGCCTTCATCATCGGGTTCGGCCCGCAGACGGCGAGGGACACATCCTCCAGGGCCTGGTCCTTCAGTCCGTCGATGGCGAAGCCCTTTTTGCCGAGGGATCCGTCGTCGCTGAAGAGCTCCATCTCCGGCGCGCGAGCCCGCACCCACTCCGCGAAGGGGCGCCAACCCGCGTTGCCCACGCCAAGGAACAGCTTGTCGAACGCGCCGCGGGCCTGACGCAGGAACAGCAGTGGCACGACGCCCAGCGTTCCCGCCACGGCCCAGACCCTCCCGTGCTCAAAAGGGCCGAACTGCCCGCCCACGGGGCCGCGCACCGAGAGGATCTGTCCTGGCGCCATCCCGGACAAAAGCTCCGTCCCCGCTCCTACCACGCGGAACAGCACGCCGAAGGTTCCCTTCTCCGCGTCCGTCTCCAGCACACCCAGGGGACGCCTCAGGAGCGGCGCGCTGGAGCTGACCGCCTTCAGCAGGACGAAGTTCCCCGGCCTGGCCTCCCGCGCGATGGGCGGACACTCCAGGCTGAGACGCCAGATGCCCGGCGAGACCTCCTCCTTCGCCAGCAAGGGCGCCTGATAATCACGAATCACGCTCATACACCTCCCGGCCGCCCAGCACCGTCATCAGGACGGCGCCCCTGAGCCGCCAGCCGTCAAAGGGACAGTTGCGGCCCTTGGATTGGAATTTCGAGGCGTTCACAACCCGCTTGCGCTCAGGGTCGAAGAGCACCAGGTCGGCCACGCTGCCGTGCCGGAGATGGACGGGCGGCAGGTGGAACATATGGCGCGGGGCGGCGCTCATGCGCTCCAGCAGGGCCATCAGCGGGAAACCGCGCTCGTGACACAGCTCCTCCAGGCAGACGGCCAGCGAGGTCTCCAGCCCGATGACGCCGTTGGGGGCCTCGGCCATCCCTCTGGCCTTCTCCTCGGGCGTGTGGGGCGCGTGGTCGGTCGCCACGACGTCCAGCACTCCCGTCATCAGCCCCGTGCAGACGGCCTCCACGTCCTCCGGGGTCCGCAGCGGGGGGCTCATCTTGGCGTTGGTCCCGTACTTCAGGACGGCCGTCTCGTCCAGCGCCATGTGGTGCGGTGCCGCCTCGGCGGTCACGTGGGTCCCAAGGGCCTTCGCCTCCGCGATCATCTCCACGCCCAGCGCCGTGCTGACGTGCTGGATGTGAACGTGCGCGCCGCTCTTTTCCGCGAGGAGCAGGTCCCGCTGGATCATCAGCTCCTCCGCCAGGGCCGGCGTGCCCTCAAGGCCAAGCTCCGCCGAGATGTCACCCCGGTTCATGGAGCGGTCGCCCTCGAAGCCGGGGGCCTCGCAGTGGACGCTGATGGGCAGCCCCAGCGCCGCCGCCCGCGTCATGGCCTCGAAGAACAGCGCTCCGTCCCCAACGGTCAGGCCGTCGTCGGTGAACGCCACGGCCCCCGCCCGCGCCAGGGCCTGGAAGTCCGTGAGCTCCCGGCCGCCCAGGCCCACGGTCACGGCCGCCGCCGGGTGCACGCGGCAGGACAGCCCTTTGCTCCGCTCAAGACAGTCCCGCACAGCCTCCGGTGTATCGATGGCGGGCTTGGTGTTCGCCATGGTCACGACGGAGGTGAAGCCCCCCGCCGCCGCCGCGCGGCAGCCCGTCTCCAGCGTCTCCTTATGCGTTTGGCCGGGGTCACGGAAGTGAACGTGAAGGTCCACCAGACCGGGGGCCAGCACCGCCCCGCGGCAGTCCACCACACGCGCGCCCTCCGGGGCCGTTAATCCCTGGCCCACCGCCTCAACAAGCCCATCCGCGACCAGCAAATCCCCCGGCGTGTCCAGGTGCAGCTCCGGGTCCATCAGACGGGCGTCCTTAAAAAGAAGTGTGGTCATGAACTTCCCCTCCCTTACATCACGACATCACGGAAACAGCCGCCTCTTCACGGCCTCCCGCAACACCTCATAGCCCGCCTGCACGCGGGACCATTCGATCCGTTCCTTCGGGCTGTGGCTGATGCCGTCCTTGCAGGGGACGAAGATCAGCGCCGAGGGAATACGTTCCGCCACGAACATCGCGTCGTGCCCCGCGCCGCTGGGCATCCGCCGGTGGCTCACGCCCCGCTCCCGGCAGACGTCCTCAACAAGGGCGGTCAGCCCCGTGTCCATCGCCACGGGCTCGTCGGAGGAATAAGGCGTCAGCCTGCACGCAACCCCCCGCGCCCCGCAGATGGAGACGGCCTTCGCCATGACCGCGCCGCGCATACGGGCGACGCTCTCGCTGCGGATGCCGCGCAGGTCCACCTTCAGCACCACGCGCCCCGGGACGACGTTCATCGCGCCGGGGTGGCACTCGCAGACGCCGACGGTGGCGACGGAGCCGTGCCTGGCCTCGCTCCTGCCCGCCTCCTCCACCGCCAGGATGACCTCCGCGGCCGCGGCCAGGGCGTCGTGGCGCAGGTCCATCGGGCACGCGCCGGAGTGCGCCTGCACGCCCTCCAGCTCCAGCATGAAGCGCGTGGGGGCGGCGATGGCCTCCACGATCCCCACGTCGTCCCCCGTTCGATCCAGCACGGGGCCCTGCTCGATGTGCAGCTCAAAGTACGCGGCCCAGTCCTTTGGGGAGAGGGGTTCCTTCCCCAGATCCTCCGGCCGGCCGCCAAAGTCCCTCAGTGCCCTGGCCAACGTCACGCCCCGGGCGTCGCGGAAGCGCTCGGCGTCCTCCGGGGTGAGGCGCCCAGCCGCGGCCTTGCTCCCGACGGTGGCCAGGGAGAAGCGGCTGGACTCCTCCGCCGTGAAGGCCACCACCGCGAGGGTGCGCGCAGGGTGCGGCTGTCCCGCGAGGAGGTCGCGGACGACGCCCAGCCCCGCCGCCACGCCCAGCACGCCGTCGTAGTCCCCGCCCTCCGGCACGGAGTCCAGGTGCGAGCCGATGATGACGCCCGGCCCCTTCTCAACGCCGCCGAGGACCCCCCACAGGTTGCAGCAGGCGTCCGTGCGGACGGCCATGCCCAGCTCCCGCATCTCCTTCGCGGTGAGCTCCCGCGCCTGCCGGTCGGGCTCCGTCAGGGCCAGGCGCGAGACCCCGCGGTCCGGGAACTCCGCCGAGCGGCCGCACGCGGCGATGGCCTCAACCAGCTCCCGCGCCCGGATAAAGCCCGCGCTGATCTGACGTTCAGGGGGAACGGCCCCCCCGAACCTCCCATCAGTGCCCATAGATCAGCCCCGGCAGCAGCGTCGAGACCGCGGGGACGTAGGAGATCACCATCAGGCCCAGGATCGTGACGAGGATGAACTTCATCACCGCGCCGATGATCTCCGACATCTGAAGGCCCGTCACGCCGCTGGCGACGAAGAGGTTGAGCCCGAAGGGGGGCGTGAAGTTGCCCAGCGCGAGGTTCGAGACCATGATGATGCCCAGGTGCAGCGGGTCGATGCCCATCTGCGCGGCGATGGGGAAGAACAGCGGCGCCAGGATGACGATGGCCGCGATGCCCTCCATGAACATCCCCACGATGAGCAGGATGACGTTCACCATCGCGATGAAGGTCCAGGGCGAATGGATGTGCGCGATGATGGCCGACGTGACGGCCTGGGGGATGCGGGCCACGGTCAGGAACCACGCGAAGCTCTGGGCCGCCGCAACCAAAATCATCACCTGGGCGCAGGTGACGGCCGAGCGCAGGCACACGTCATACAGTTTCGCCGGCGTGATCTCCCGGTAGACCGCGACACCCACAAACAGCGCGTACACCGCCGAAATCCCGGCGGCCTCCGTGGGCGTGAACACGCCGCAGTAAATGCCCCCCAGGATGATGACCGGGACCATCAGCGACCAGCCCGCGTCCAGCGTGTTGCGGGCGATCTCGGCCCAGGTGGAGGGCGCGGAGACCTTCAGGTCGTTGTGCCGGGCAAACCACCAGATGTAGACGACGGTCGCCAGGCCGTAGACTATACCGGCGCTGACCCCGGCCATAAACAGCGACCCCACGGACACGCCCGTCGCCGCCGCGTACATGATGAGCGTGATGCTGGGCGGGATGATGAGCGCCACGGAGCCGGACGACGTGATGAGGCCGGTGGCGAAGTCCCGCGGGTAGCCGTTCTCGATGAGCTCGGGGTAGAGCAGGCGGCCCATCGCGATGACCGTGGCCGGGCTGGAGCCGCACAGCGCGCCGAACACCATGCAGGTGCACTGTGTCGTGTAGGCCAGGCCGCCCCTCTTCGCGCCCACAAGGCTCCGCGTCCATCTCAGGATGCGCTTCGACAGGCCGCCCGTGTCCATCAGGTTGGCCGCGAAGATGAAGAACGGCATAGACATCAGCGAGAACTTGTCCAGCCCGCCGAACATGCGCTGGGCCAGCACCATCGGGTCCAGGCCCGTGAAGAGCAACATCGTCCCCAGCACCGCTACGCCCAGCGCGGCGAAGATCGGCACGCTGCCGAACAGCAGGACGAGCAGAAGCGCCATCAGGAAGAGGGTCATTCCTCACGCGCCTCCTTCCTGAAAATTTCCTGGATGAAGTGCAGGACCATCAGTGCCGAGCCCAGGGGCATGGCCGCGTAGGGGACCCACATGGGGAGCCCCATCGCGGGCGTCGTTTGCCCACGCGCCACGGTGAAGAGCATCAGCCGCAGGCCATACCAGCAGAGCGCCGCGCAGAACACGGCCGCCAGCAGATAGACCCCCTGCGTCAGCCGCAGGCCCGCCCGGCGGGACATCACCGACAGCGCGAAGTCCATGCGGATGTGCGCCCCTCTGCGGACGCAGACGCCGCCGCCAATGAAGGTGATCCAGATCATCAGGTAGCGGATCAGCTCCTCGGCCCAGCTGGTGCTGGCGCTGAAGACGTATCTCAGCACGACGTTGACGAACAGGACGCCCGTCACCACCAGGAACGCCGCGACGCAGAAGCCCTCCTCCGCCCTCTCGACCATTTTCGCACATTTCCTCAACAGCTCTTTCAACCTACCATCCCCATCTATAGAAAAGAGAAAGAGGAGCGGATAGTCCGCCCCTCCGCAGCGCCATTGGCCAGCGTGTTCAGTTCTGCCCTGTCGCCTCGTAAACAGCCTCAAGAAGGGAGGCCATCTCACTCGTGTTGGCAAACTTGCTGTGAAGCGGGCGGCTCACATCGGCAAAGGCCTTCCGCCCCTCAGGCGTCAGCTCGTTGATGACGATCTTGGACTGCCTGATCTGTTCGAGGTACCCGGCCTCATTTTTGGCCTGGGTCTCGCGCTCAAGCTCGCGGGCCTCCCTCTCGCACTCCGTGATGAGGGCCTTCACATTGTCCGGCAGGCGGTTGAACCACTCCTGCCCCACGAAGAACAGGTAGCCAAAGAAGCCGTGCCCGGAGAGGGTCAGGTAGTCCTGGACCTCGTAGAAGCGGTTCATGGCGATGCTCTGAAGCGGGTTCTCCTCGCCGTCCACGATGTTCTGCTGGAGCGCGTTGTAGAGCTCCGCGTACTCGATAGGGACGGGGTTCGCCCCCCAGGCCTGATACTGCTCCAACAGCAGCGGGCTGGGCATCACGCGCATCTTCATGCCCTTGAAGTCCTCCGGGCTGTTGATCTGCTTGCCCTTGGTTGTGAACTGCTTGAAGCCGCCGGACCACAGTCCCAGCATCTTGAAGCCGCGCTTCTCACCAAAGGCGTAGAACCTCTGCCCAATCTGGCCGTCCATGACGCGGTAGAGATCCTCCCGCGAGGGCCACAGGAAGGGGAAGTCGATGAGCTGGAGCTCCTCGACGAACGGCATCAGCACGGCCGTCGGCTGGATGGAGACCTCAATCGTGCCCATCTGCACCATCTCGGTCTGCTCGCGCATGGAGCCGAGCTGCATCTGCGGAAAGACCTCGACGGTGATCCTGCCGCCGGACCTCTCCTCCACCAGCTCCTTGAACTTCTGCGCGCCGACGTCCTCCGGGCTGTCAACGGGCTGGTTGTGGCTCAGCCGGATGTTCATCGCCGGATAGGCTGGCTGCGGGGCTGAAGACGCGGGCAGGGCGCACAGCAGAAAAATCGCCGCCGCAACGGCAAGGGACAGCACCTTTCTCATAAAACATCACTCCTTACTGAAGTTAATCGCTCGTGCCCGCAGGGCACAGGCGGCCAGCGGGAAAACGGGCGCCTGAATTTTGCCGCTCGCGCCGCGGGGCTGAGCGCCACCGGGACCAGGGCCTCCCCCCTCTGGGGACAGGCAGCCCCGTCGCCGCGAGGCTGATGACTTAACGCGGGGGAGGGGTCCCCGCACCCCCTGAACTTGAACTCAGGGATATTATAGCATGAGGACCGTGCAAAAACATTTCATCGCTCATGGCCGGCGGGAAAACGGCGCCTGAATTTAACCGCTCGCGCCGTGGGACTGAGCGCCGCCGCCGGCACTGGGGCCTCCCCCCTCCGGGGACAGGCTGCCCCGTCGCCGCGGGACCGTCCGCTCAGCGGGGCGGGTCGTGTAAAATAGAGCCTGTTATCTCATCTACAATGCGGAAGGGGGCGCGGGGCATGGGCGGGATGCTGGGGGTGACGCTGAGGGGCACGGAAGCTTTGCCCGTCGAGGTTGAGGTGGAGATCACCGGCGGGCTGTTTGCCATTTCCATCGTGGGGATGCCGGACGTCGCGGTGCGTGAGTCGAGGGAGCGCGTGCGCGCCGCGCTGCGGGCGCTGGGGCTGACTCTGAAGGGGCACCTCGCCGTGAACCTCGCCCCGGCGGACGTCCCGAAGGAGGGGGCGCTGCTGGACCTGCCCATCGCCCTGAGCGTGATGGCGGCCTCCGGGGCCCTGGGGGACCCGCCGCGCGCCCTCTGCATGGGGGAACTGGCCCTGGACGGGCGGCTGCGCCGTGTACGGGGGGCCATGCCCGCGGCGTTCCTGGCGCGGGAGCTGGGCGTGCCGCTCTATGTCCCGCGGGAGAACGCGGAGGAGGCGGCGCTGGTTCATGGCGCCGAGGCCTATTGCGCCGGGACCCTGGCGGAGCTGGCCGCCGTGCTGAGGGGGGAGGCGGCCCCCACCCCCGTGCCCCAGGCCGTCATCCCGGACCTGCCGGAGGCGGCGGACCCCGATTTCGCCGACGTCAAGGGCCAGGCTGCCGCCCGCCGTGCCGCTGAAATCGCCGCGGCCGGGCACCACAACCTGCTCCTGGTGGGCTCCCCCGGCAGCGGCAAGACCCTGATCGCCCGCGCCCTCCGGGGCATCCTTCCTCCTCTGACGGACGAGGAGCTGGTGGAGACCCTGCTGGTCCGCAGCACGATGGGGCTGCCCGTGGAGCCCTCCCGCGAGCGTCCGTTCCGCACGGTCCACTTCAGCGCCAGCACCGTCTCCATCTGCGGCGGGGGGACGTCCCTCCGGCCGGGGGAGGTCTCCCTGGCCCACCGGGGCGTGCTGTTCCTGGACGAGTACACGGAGTTCCGCCGGGACCTGACGGAGAGCCTGCGCGCCCCGATTGAGGATGGACAGATCACCGTGAGCCGTGCGGCCGGGACCGTCCGCTACCCCTCGCGCGTCCTGCTGGTGCTGGCCGCCAACCCCTGCGCCTGCGGCTTTGCCGGGGACCCCACGGCGAGGTGCGTCTGCTCCGCCGCGGAGCTGGAGCGCTATCGACGCAAGCTCTCCGGCCCCATCCTTGACCGCATCGACCTTCAGATCTCCGTGCCGCGCCTGACGCCGGAGGAGCTTTTGTCCTTCTCCGGGACATCGGAGCCCAGCGCCGCGATCCGCCAGCGGGTCGTCCGCGCGCGGGCCGTCCAGCAGGAGCGCTGGGCCGCCTATGGCCTTGCCTGCAACGCCGAGCTGCCGGAGGGGCTTGTGCGCCGCTGTCTGACGCTTCCGGCCGGTGCCCACGCCTACCTGGCGGACATGGCCGGGCGGCTGAACCTCTCCGGCCGGGGACTCAGCCGCGTGCTGAAGGTCTCGCGCACCATCGCCGACCTCGCGGGCGAGCGGGACATTCAGAAGCCTCACCTCGCGGAGGCCCTGATGTACCGCGGGGGGCCCGGCCTCTCCTCGAAGATGCCGTTTTAAGCTAAAGGACGCATACTGTGCGCCGGCAAGCATGATATGCTTGCCCCGGTGTTTAAGAGATTTCATTTTAAGGGGCAGGGAGGCGTGATCTGTGACACACTATATCGTCACGGGCATGAGCTGCGCTGCGTGCAGCGCAAGGGTGGAGCGGGCGGTGCGAAAGGTGCCGGGGGTGGCGTCCTGCGCCGTGAGCCTGCTCACGAACTCCATGGGCGTGGAGGGCACGGCGGAGCCCCCAGCCGTCATCGCGGCGGTGGAGGCGGCGGGATACGGCGCGAAGCTGAAGGAGGAGCCAGGGGCCGCTTCCTCCGCCCCGGCCTCCCCGGAGGACGCCCTGACCGACCGTGAGACTCTGGCGCTCAGGCGTCGCTTGCTGGCCTCGCTGGGCTTCCTGCTCGTCCTCATGTACTTCTCGATGGGGCACATGATGTGGGGCTGGCCCCTGCCCGCGTGGTTCGATGGCAACCACGTCGCGATGGGGCTGGCGCAGCTTCTCCTCGCGGGGGCGATCCTGATCATCAACCAAAAGTTCTTCATCAGCGGCCTCAGCAGCCTGCGGCACGGCGCGCCGAACATGGACACCCTGGTGGCGCTGGGGGCGGGGGCGTCTTTCGCGTGGAGCACCGTCGTGCTGTTCGCCATGACACGGGCGCAGGCGGACGGGGACGCCGCGGCCGTCATGGGTTATATGATGAACTTTCATTTCGAGTCCGCCGGGATGATCCTGACCCTCATCACCGTGGGAAAGACGCTGGAGGCCCGCTCCAAGGGCCGGACGACGGACGCCCTGAAGGGCCTGATGAAGCTCGCGCCGAAGACGGCCGTGATCGTGGAGGGCGGCGCGGAGCGCACGGTGCCTGTCGAGCAGGTGCGGAAGGGCAGTGTCTTCGTCGTGCGTCCGGGTGAGAACATCCCCGTGGACGGTGTGGTGCTGGAGGGCAGCAGCGCCGTGGACGAGTCGGCGCTGACGGGCGAGAGCATCCCGGTGGACAAGTCGGCGGGGGACTGGGTGTCCGCCGCGACGGTGAACCAGTCCGGCTTCCTGCGGTGCGAGGCCGCGCGCGTGGGCACGGACACGACGCTCTCGCAGATCATCCGGATGGTGAGCGAAGCCGCCGCCACAAAGGCCCCCGTCGCGAAGACGGCCGACAAGGTCTGCGGCGTCTTCGTGCCGGCCGTCATCCTCATCGCCGCGGTCACCACGGCCGCCTGGCTGTTCCTTGGGCGGGACCTTGGCACAGCCCTCTCCTGCGGCATCGCCGTCCTGGTCATCAGCTGCCCCTGCGCGCTGGGGCTCGCCACGCCGGTGGCCATCATGGTGGGCAGCGGCAAGGGCGCTCGGAACGGCATCCTGTTCAAGACGGCCGTATCACTGGAGGAGGCCGGAAAGGTTCAGATCGTCGCGCTGGACAAGACTGGCACGATCACCCGCGGCGAACCCAGGGTGACGGACGCCGTCCCCGCTGACGGGGTCTCGGAGGAGGAGCTGCTCTCCGCCGCCTGCGCCCTGGAGCGGAAGAGCGAGCATCCCCTGGCGCGGGCCGTCACCGCGCTCGCGGAGGAGCGAGGCCTGCCGCGGCCCCAGGACGTCTCGGACTTCCGCGCGCTGCCGGGCAACGGCCTTTCCGCCGTGCTGGACGGGCACAGGCTCCTCGGCGGGAGCATGAAGTACATCAGCGCTCAGGTCTCCGTGGACGAAGCCCTGGCGGCAAGGGCGCGGGAGCTGGCCGCGCAGGGCAGGACTCCGCTGTTCTTCGCGCGGGACGGGGCGCTGCTGGGCATCCTTGCCGTCGCGGACGTCATTAAGGAGGACAGCCCCCAGGCTGTGCGGGAGCTCCAGGACATGGGTGTCCGCGTCGTGATGCTGACGGGGGACAACGAGGCCACCGCGCGGGCCATCGGCGCGCAGGCCGGGGTGGACGAGGTGATCGCCGGAGTGCTGCCCGATGGGAAGGAGAACGCCATCCGCTCCCTTCAGGAGAGGGGAAAGGTCGCGATGGTGGGCGACGGGATCAACGACGCCCCGGCCCTGACGCGGGCGGACACGGGCATCGCCATCGGC
>JAFUYV010000232.1 GCA_017476945.1 Fretibacterium sp. | reverse complement strand
CACAGCCATGAAAGGCGCCCACCCCGAGGAATTCATCTCCTCCCGGCCTGACGCCGGCTGGGTGGCCAGCCGAGAGGACGTTGTCCGCACCGTCACCTTCTCCCCCACACTGGACCCCCGGCACGTCTTTCTGCGGTGGCTCCTTGAGCTGGGGGTCGTCCCCTCCCTGGGGCACACGACCGCAGGCTTTGAGGAGGCAAGGGCTGCTATTGATGCTGGAGCCCGCTCCATCACCCACCTGTTCAACGCGCAGGCGGGCTTTCACCACCGCGCCCCGGGGATGGTCGGCGCGGCCGCCGTGACGGACGTGATGTGCGAGCTCATCGCCGACGGCCATCATGTCCGGCCGGAGCTCTTCTCGCCGCTTTGCCGCCTAATTGGGACGGAGCGCCTGATCCTCATCACGGACTCCATGCGCGCGGCGGGCCTTCCGGATGGGGACTACGCCTTTGGGGGCAGCACGGTCACCGTCAGGGACGGCCTGCCCGTCAAGCCCGACGGGACGATCGCGGGCAGCGCGCTCAGGATGAACGAGTCCATCCGCGTCTTTCAGCGCGCGACGGGCCTTCCGCTCTCCGAGGTCGTGGGCATGGCCACGCGCAACCCGGCGCGGCTCCTGGGCCTGTCGCGTAAAGGCGAGCTCTCCGCGGGGATGGACGCGGACATCACGTGCTTTGATGAGGACCTCAACGTGTCGATGACCTTTGTGGGCGGGCAGAGGGTCGTATAGAGGGTCGTATAAAAGAAGCGGCCGGCCTCGCGGGTCCCCCCGAAGGCCGGCTTTTTTCTCGTTTGAGTTTTTTGAAAAACGTCACTTGCGCGGCGGCAGTATCTCCAGCCAGTACCCGTCCGGGTCCTTAATGAAGTATATCCCCATCGCCTCGTTCTCGAAGCACACCCACCCCTTCTCCTTGTGAAAGGCGTGGGCGGCCTCAAAATCGTCCACCTGGAAGGCCAGGTGAAACTCCTCATCGCCGAGGTCGTAGGGCTCCGTCCGGTCCTGGAGCCACGTGAGCTCCAGCGTGAAGCCCGTCGCCCCATCCCCCATATAGACGAGGGTGAAGCCCTCTCCCTCGACGCGCCGGACCTCATGGAGCCCCAACGCCTCCTCGTAGAACGCCATGCTCCGCTTCAGGTCCAGCACGTTGAAGTTCTCGTGGCAGAACTGTGCTTTCATCGTCATCCCTCCTTAAAACAAAACGTCTACTCGTCCTCGGGTGGGACAACCGCGATGCGCAGTTCATCCAGCCTTGAGGCCTCCACGGTGTCCGGGGCCTGGGAGAGCAGGCACTGGGCCTTCTGCGTCTTGGGGAAGGCCATCACGTCGCGGATGGACTGCCCGCCGCAGAGGAGCATCACCAGCCGGTCCACCCCCAGGGCGAGACCGCCGTGCGGGGGCGTGCCGTAGGAGAGCGCGTTCAGGAAGAAGCCGAAGCGCCGCTTCGCCTCCTCAGGCGAGATGCCCAGGCACTTGAAGAGCCGGGCCTGGACGTCCGGGTCGTGGATACGGATGGAGCCGCCGCCCACCTCGTTGCCGTTCAGGACGCAGTCGTAGGCGCGCGCCAAAGCTTTGCCGGGGTCGCGCTCCATCAGGTCGCCCTCCTCCAGCACGGGGGACGTGAAGGGATGGTGCATCGCCACCCAGCGCTTCTCCTCCTCGCTCCACTCGAACAGTGGGAAGCGCGTGACCCATAGGAAACGCCAGGCGTCCGCCCCCGTCCCCTCGTTGAAGAAGCCGCGGGCCTTGCCCAGCTCCAGACGCAGCACGCCCAGGATGGTGCAGGCCTTCGCGCGGGAGGCGTCGGCCAGGAGGAACAGCGCGTCGCCCTCCTCCATCCGGGAGAGCTCGCGTAGCCTGTCCAATTCCTCCCCGGTGAGAAACTTCACCAGCGGGCCCTTCAGGGCGCCATCCTTGAACAGGAAGTTCGCCAGGCCGGACGCACCGAACTTCTTGGCCCGCGCCTCAAGATCCATGAGCTCCTTGCGGGAGAGCGCCGCCCCGCCGGGAAGCCTCAGGGCACGCACAACGCCCCCCGCCTCCAAAACCTTGCGGAAGGGCTCGAACGAGGAGGAGGCGAACACAGGGGCCACGTCGCAGAGCTCAAGGGAGACGCGCAGGTCGGGTTTGTCGCTGCCAAAGCGATCCATCGCCTCCCAGTAGGGCATGCGCTGGAAGGGCGTCGGGATGTCCACGTCCAGTATCTCCTTGAAGAGTCCCTTCATGTAGCCCTCAATGAGCTCCATGATGTCGTCCTCCACGACGTAGCTCATCTCAAGGTCAACCTGGGTGAACTCCGGCTGGCGGTCGGCCCTGAGGTCCTCGTCCCGGAAGCAGCGCGCGATCTGATAGTAACGGTCGAACCCGCTGACCATCAAAATCTGCTTGAAGAGCTGGGGCGACTGCGGCAGGGCGTAACACGTCCCGGGGTTCACCCGGCTCGGCACCAGGTAGTCGCGGGCCCCCTCAGGCGTGGCCTTTGTCAGCACAGGGGTCTCCAGCTCAACGAACCCGCGTTCGCCAAGATACTGCCGCGTGTAGGCGTTGATTTGGCTCCGCGTCCGCAGGTTTTTCTGCATCCTCTCGCGCCGCAGGTCCAGATACCGGTAGGTCAGGCGGAGGTTCTCGTCCACCTTGTCCGTCCCCTCCCCCACCTCGAAGGGAAGGGGCAGCGCCGGGGACAGGACCAGGAGATCGCTCGCCACAATCTCGACACTGCCGGTCTTCAGCGCAGGGTTCTCCGTCCCCTCCGGGCGGATCCTGAGCCGCCCTTTCACCGCGATGCAGTACTCGCTCCTGAGGTCCCCGGCCTTGTCGTGGATACTCTCACCGGGCCGCTCACGGCACGAGCCTGGCGCCTCAGGGTTGAAGACCACCTGAATGGGGCCGGAGTAGTCCCAAACCTCGACGAAAATGATCCCCCCCAGGTCGCGGCGCGCGCGCACCCAGCCGTTGGCCCGGACATCCTTCCCGGCGTCCTCCGGCCCAAATTCCCCGCACAGCGACGTGCGCTGCCAGGACTTGTCGAAATAACGCAGCTGGGCCTCCGCCGCAGCCTCCGTCCCCTTTTCCGTTGCCATGTAATGCGCCCTCCGTCCTTTGATGGCTGTGTTTCCAGCCTCGACCTCGCTATTATACTCTATTCCCGCCGGGAGAGCGTCTGCCGCCCACGGGCCAGGATGTCCCACAGCTCTTCGTGCATGTCGGCGTCCAGGGAGGCGGCGGGCCCCTCAAAACGCCCTATAACTTTGGAGGCGACGTTTTTTTGAGCCAGCGCCCCCTGTGCCGCCTCCGCCTGTTCCTGGGGGACGACGGCCAGCAGCATCCCCGACGAGATGAGGTGAAGCGGGTCAAAGCCCAGAGCCTCCGCCGCCCGGCGCGTGAGCGGGGAGAGGGGGATAGCGCCCCTGTTCAGGGCGATGCCCAGGCCACGGGCGCGGCGGACCTCCAGCAACGCCCCCTCCAGCCCGCCCTCCGTAGGGTCGTGCATATAGCGCGCAAAGTCCCTCAGCACCCGTGCCGCCGGCACGACGGACAGGTCCCGGCTCCAGGAGCGCACCTCCTCCTGCTCCGCGGGGGTGAGGCAGAAGAGAAGGTCCGGGCGGTCGTGGGCCAAAATGGACATCCCCTCCAACCCCGCGTGCCCCGTCACGATGAGGATATCCCCCTCCCGGATACGGTCCACGCCCAGGGGACGGCGGGCCGGGCCCAGCATCGTCCCCACCAGGACCGGCCGGTCATAGCGGTCCGTCAGCTCCGTGTGCCCGCCCGCGACGGCGATCCCCATCCCGGCGCACGTCTCATGGATCTCCCGCATGATCGTCTCGACAAGGTCCGTGCCGCTTCCGGCCGGGATGATGAGGGTCACGATGAGCCAGGCGGGGTCCGCGCCCTTGCAGGCAACGTCGTTGGCGTTGACATGGACCAGCAGGCGCCCCGCACCGTCGGAGGCCCCCGTGATTGGGTCCGAGGCCACGACGAGGTAGGGGTTATCCTTCGCCCAGCGTATCAGGGCCGCGTCCTCGCCCAGTCCGCCCCCGACCAGCACGTCGTCCCGCGCCGCGCCCGTCCAGCGCAGCACGCTGCGGCTGAGCAGGTCCGGCGGCAGCTTCCCCAGCAAGACCTTTTCCTCTCCCATCTCTTCCATATCCAATCCTCTCCGGCAATCCCCGCCGCCTACTGGATGCGCGTCACATCCAGCAGGACACGGCTTCGGTAGGCCAGGTCCTCGCGGGGCTCAAAGCCCCTGGCCTCCCAGAACCGGGCGCCCGCGCCGTTGTCCCGGAACACCAGCAGGCCCACCTTGGTGATCCGCATGGCGCGAAGCTTTTGCAGCGCCGCCTCGACCAGCGCCGTGCCAATGCCCCGCCCCCGCCATTTTGGGTGGACGCCCGCGTGGTAGATATACCCCCGCCGTCCGTCCGAACCGGCCAGCAGGACGCCCACGACCTGCCCTTCATCCTCGGCCACGAAGGCCGTCCCCGGGTTTCGCTCAAGGAAGCGCAGCACCCCCTCGCGGGAGTCGTCCAGGTCGTTGAGCTCCATCTCCGGCGAGGAACGCCACAGCGCGTACACCGCGTCGTAATCCTCCGGAGCCATCCCCCTGATGTTCAAGTTCCCGCGCCCCCTTACAGCACCTTGTCCAGAAACGTCCGCGCCCGTTCCGACTTGGGCGTGGAGAAAAAGACGTCCGGCGGCGCGTCCTCCAGCACCGTCCCCTGGTCCAGGAAGCAGATACGGTCGGACACCTCCCGCGCAAAGCCCATCTCGTGCGTCACGAGGATCATCGTGATGCCCGTGGTCGCCAGGCGTTTGATGACGTCCAGCACCTCCTTAACCATCTCCGGGTCCAGGGCGGAGGTCGGCTCGTCGAACAGCACGGCCTCGGGGTCCATGCACAGGGTCCGGGCGATGGCCACGCGCTGCTTCTGCCCGCCGGAGAGCGTGCCGGGGTAAACGTCGATCTTGTCCAGCATCCCGACGTTCTCCAGCAGGCCGCGCGCCTTCTCCACGGCCTGTTCCACCGTCATCTTTTTGACGTGGGTGGGCGCGTAGATCATGTTCTGAAGCACCGTCATGTGCGGGAAGAGGTTGAAGTGCTGAAAGACCATTCCAATCTTCTCACGGACGGCGTTGGCGTCGATGAAGCTGTCCTTTGTGATCTCCTTCAGCAGCGCGCTGTACTTCGTGCCCTCATGCCGTCTCAGCAGGTCCTTCGCCTTGATCTCACGAATGAGCGCCGCGTCGTCGCGCCGTCCTTCGCTCAGCAGGCGTTTATAGGTTCGGGAGGCGCGGATGACGTCGAAGTGCAGGTAGGGATCCGGCGGCGTGATGAGCTTTCCATCCACCCATATCTCGCCGTAGGTCGGCGGCTCCAGCAGGTTGATGGAGCGGAGCAGCGTGGATTTCCCGCTCCCCGAAGGGCCGATGACGCTCACGATCTCCCCGTCGTTCACCGACAGGCTGACGCCCTTCAACACCGGCAGAACCCCGAAGTTCTTATACAGGTTTCTAATGTCGATCACTCTTGTTCACCCGCCTCTCCAAAGCCTTGCCCAGCCAGGACAACATCATGACCAGCACGTAGTAGAACACTGAGATGACGAAGAACGGCTCAAAGGCCCGGTAGGTCGCCGCCTGGATGAGCTGCCCCACGCGCAGGATGTCCACCAGCCCGATGGACGCGATGAGCGTGGTGTTCTTCAGCAGGCCGATGAACTCGTTGACCAGGCTGGGCAGCACGCTCTTGACGGCCTGAGGCAGGATGATGTCCTT
>JAFUYV010000030.1 GCA_017476945.1 Fretibacterium sp. | reverse complement strand
GTCCGCGCCGGCGCGCAGGAGGGCTCTCACCGCCCAGCCGCTGTCACGGAGCGCCGCGTCCATCAGGGGGGTCGTCTGCCGTTCCGCGCGCGCGTCCACCTCAGCACCGGCGCGGACCAGGCGCTCGACAACCGCCGTGCCATCCGCCTGGGCCTGGACGGCGTGCGCCAGGGCCGTCAGCCCGTCCTCGTCCTTCAGCGAGACGTCCGCGCTCAGGGCGATGAGCGCGCTTACCCCGGCCTCGTTGCCCGACGCGGCCGCCACCATCAGTGCCGTCATGCCCTGGCGGCTCTGCCGGTTGACGGACGCGCCCGCCGCTGCCAGCGCCCTCAGGCTCCCAACCTGCGCCGGGCCGTGGGCGGTGAGCATAAGGGGGGTAATCCCATCCCGCGTCCCCAGGTCGAGGGACGCGTCGAAGCTGGTCAAGAGGTGTATCAGCGCCGGGACGGCCTCCTGCACGGGGCCCTCCGCCGGGCTCGACATGACCGCAAACGTCAGGGGCGTCCACTCGCTCTTATCCCTGAGCGCGGGGTTGGCCCCATGCTCAAGCAGGACGCGGGCCGCCGGGAGGTTGCGCGCGCGGCAGGCCTCCATCAGCGGGGTCATCAGGCCGCTGTCGCGGGTGTCCGCGGCCCCATCCCCCAGCAGCATCGCCACCACGCCGGCCGGAACCTGAGGGTTCGCGGCGGCAAGGAAGAGCGCCGAGCGGTTCTGGTCGTCCTCCGCGAGCACGTCGGCCCTCCCGCGCAGGAGGGCCCGCAGCGCCTCCTCATCCGCCCCCGCCGCGACAGCCCGCATGACCGGGGTATAGCGATGCGTGTCGCGCCTGTTCACATCCGCCCCCGCCTCCACCAGAGGGCGGATCGTCCCCGCGTGGGGACGCTCACAGGCCGCCTGGAGAGGGGTGACCCCCTCACGGTTCGGGGTGTCCACGGGGGCCCCCGCGTCCAACAGGAGCTCTACGCACTGCGCGTCGGACCGCGCCGCCGCCAGCCACAGCGGGGTGCGCCCCGCGTTGTCCACGCTTGCCGCGGAAGCGCCATGCCGGAGGAGCAGGGCCGTCACCCTGGGGGAATCGTTCATCGCAGCGGCAAGATGCAGGGGGGTCCGCCCCGACGCGTCGCGGGCCTCCAGCGAGGCTCCCCCCTGGAGCAGGGCCTCAGCCACGGAGGGGTCAGGATTATACGCCGCTGCCAGCATCAGCGGGGTCAGCCCCTCCAGTCCCTCCGCGGAGAGGGAGGCCCCATTCTTAATCAGCCAATTGACGAGGGCGGGGCCGGAGGCCCGCTCGGCAGCCACGTGAAGGGGGCGGTTCCCGTCGGGGAGCAAGGCGTCCGCCGAGGCGGCTCCGAGCGAGGCCAGAAAATCCGCCGCGTTCTCAGAGCTTCCCCCCTCCCCGCCGTCGGGTTCTCCAGCCCAGCTTCCGCTCAGGAGCAGGGACAGGAGCACGGCCGTTGCGCAGGCCAGGAAAGGCCGTATCAGACGGCGCATGGCGTCCTACCGCCCCTCATCCTGCACCAGGGGCAGGACACGGTAGCGCCCGCCCTCGATGACGAGGTCCTGGAACTGCGGCGCCACGGAGGCGATACCGGCGGGGCGCAGGTCCCTCAGGGACAGGCGCTGCTGTCCTCCTCCAGCGGAGGAGAGGAAGCCCACCGTACGCACGGAGTCCCCCTCGACCCTGAGCACCATGCCCACGCCCTCCAGGAGCACCAGCAGGTCCTCGCCCGGCCCCTCGCTGTTCGAGACCTTCTGGAAGGCGAAGGCGACCTCAGGACTGCGGCGCACGTTCCTCAGCGGGGAGTCCTCCGCCCCCCATTCCCGCACGAGGTACTCCACCGCCGCCGCGGGGAGCTGGCGTCCCTCCGGGTAGACGGAGGCGTGGCTCAGGATCTCGCGGCGCTGCGACGCGGGCACGACGCCATCCTCAACGTCCTGGAGGTACTCCTGGGGGGTGATGTCCATGGCGGCGGCGATCCGACGCCTGATGGCCTCAGAGCGGGGATGCCCGCTCTGTTCAATGCGCTCCAGCGCGTAGGTCCCGTAACGCCCCAGGCTGAAGCGCATATAGAGGTAGTCGAAGTCCTCCGGCGCAATCTGTCCCCTCAGCAGGCGGTCGGCCTGGTTGTTCGCCGCCAGGCGGTAGGGGTCGAGGACGGGGGAGTTCATCGCCGCCACGATGAGCGTCATGACCAGGACGGAGACGACGTTGACGCGCCCGATAGCGGAGGGCCACCGGCGCAGGGTGACCGCCCCGGCGTAGCCGACCCCCCATATTCCCAGCACCACTGCCGAGAACCCGGCCTGGATGCGGTCGACGGAGAGCCCGTACTGCTGGACGCGGAGGCCGAGGGAGTAAAGGCAGATCGCCGTGTAGACGGGCAGGCAGAGCAGGGACACCTGGGCCGTGGCGTTGAGGATCTTGTTGTGGAAGGACGAGCGCATCCCGTCCAGCCACGCCGCGTTCGCCAGGAGGATCGTGCCGAGCTGAAGGAGCATGATCAGGGAGCTGGCCTGCCCGGTGCTCCAGAGCGTGCGGAGCCCCGACCAGGGAAGGCAGGCGATGAACACGAGGGACAGGAGCGAGAAGGGCGGCAGCAGCCACGCAAGCACGGAGAGCAGCCAGCGCCCCAGGGAGTCGATGCCGGGGTGCTTCAGCGCCACGGAGATGGAGACGGCGATGGTGAGGCTCGTCAGCGGCACGGCCACGAGGGGGTTGAACAGCACGTAGGGCACGAAGTTCAGCCCCACGATATCGAAGAGCAGGCTCGCCGTCAGGAGCAGGCCCCAAAACACCGCCATGACGATGGCCGCCTGGAAGAGCAGGAAGAGGTTGCGGCAGAGCTGAAAGAAGAGCTCCGAGTAGGGGATGCGCCAGCTCCACATGGCGATGCGGCATTGAAAGAGCGGGATCAGCAGGAACACGGCGATGCACGCGCGGACCAGGTCCATCCTCTGAGACGGGATGATGTAGAAACTGCCGCCCATTGGGTAGACGGACCAGAGCCGGTAGGCGTAGAAGAGCGTGAGGACGAGCGCCAGGCCGGAGAGGAAGAGGCCGAGCCGCCGCCCCCAGTGTTCCTGGGCCAGCCAGAACACGAAGGGGACGATGACGACGAGGGAGAGGGGCATGTTGTAGAAGAGGGTAAACACCGCCCCGCCCCCTGGGATGTGCCACCCCTCGTGCAGGCCGTTCCAGGCGATGACATAAGCCCCCAGCAGGAGCCCCTGAAGGAGCGCGGAGAGCGTCACCCAAAGGTAACGCCTGCGGTCGATGCTATACATGGTCAATTTTACCGCTCGCGCCGCGGGGCTGCGTCAGCGCTCATAGCGGTAGGTCAGGCCCTGCTCCAACGGCCTGGGGAGCTGGCGCGTGGACAGGATCGCCCGCCCCTCCTCAAGCGTCGCCTTGTGCAGGCTCATGGGCAGCGGGAAGCGGTTCAGGTCCAGCAGCGGCTGTATCTGGGACAGCGCCTTGTTGGTAACGTACTCAGGCAGGTCCAGGCGGTTGATCCGAACCTCAGGGCTGTCCAGCCAGAGCTCCTTGTTCTTCACGATCTTGAGGCCGCTGTCGATCTCGATGAGGATATCCAAAGTCACGAAGAGCACCTTGGCCATGTAGTAGCCCCTGCCCTTCAAGCCCTGCGGGGTGATGGCGAGGGACACCTTGCGCCAGTGGTCGTCATCGCCGAAGGTCTTGGCCTCCAGGCTGTTGTTGATGTCCGTCTGGAGGATCGTGCCCAGCGCGTAAATCTGAAGGGCGTCCGTGCACTCCACGTTGCCGGAGGGCCAGTTCTCCGGCGCGTTGAACTGCACGCCGTACATGCGGAAGGTCAGTTTGTCCAGCCGCACCCCCTCGATCATGACGCCGGTGAGGTCCATGTAGAGGTCGGAGAAGCGCCCCGTCGCGTCCGGCTGCCCGGAGACGGTGAGCTCCAGCCTCTCCGGGGTGAAGCGGTTGACGTAGAAGTTCAGCAGGTGGGAGACGTCGTCCTGCGGCTCAATCTTCCCCCGGAACTCGAAGTCCGCCCCCCACGCCGGGAGACAGAGCCCCGTCAAAAAAAGCAGCGCCAACACTTTTTTAAACCTTCTCACCACAGATACCTCCCCAGGGAATTGTCCACGGGACAGCAAAGGGCTCCGCCGTCCCCGGCTGGCCTGAAGGCCGCTATTTTCTCAAAATTGTATCACAGGCTCCGGCCCGGCACACCCCTCCGGCCGGAACCTCCTCCGGGGATTTGTGGACTTTTTCGCGGCGAACAAGTATAATACGCGGCGGAGGTGAGATTCGTCTGGTGACGGGCCCGGGCTTCAAACCCGGTGAGGGGTGGTTTTCGCCGTCTCTGGTGGGTTCGATCCCCACACGCCTCCGCCATCTCTGTCTTGTTCCCGTGAATATCAGACGCAGCGATTATGAAGGACACGGTTTCCCCCCCGGTAACGCGAGAAAAGCGCTTTAACGAACTGTGGCTGACGGAGGAGAGCAGCGAGGGCCTCCGCCTGTCCCTGAAGGTGACGGACGTCCTCCACAGGGAGAGCACAAAATACCAGGACATCCTCGTCGTGGACACGCCGGAGTACGGCCGGACGCTGATGCTGGACGGGGCGTTTCAGCTCACGGAACGGGACGAGTTCTGTTACTCCGAGATGATGGCGCACGTCCCTCTCTGCGCTCACCCCGCCCCCAGGCGCGTCCTGATCGTGGGCGGCGGCGACGGGGCCATTCTGCGCGAGGTTCTGCGCCATGAGGAGGTCGAGCGCTGCACGCTGATCGACATCGACGAGCGCGTCATCGCGGCCTCAAAGCAATGGCTGCCCAGCGTGGGCTGTTCCCTGGAGGACCCGCGGGCCGATGTGCGCTGCCTTGACGCGCTGGAGTACATCCGCACCACCCCCGACCGCTTTGACGTGGTGATCGTGGACAGCACCGACCCCGTGGACTTCGCGGCCGGGCTCTTTCAGTCCCCGTTCTACGCGGACGTCAAAAAGGTCATGAACCCCGGCGGGATGATGACGGAGCTGACGGAGTCCCCCTTCACGGACACGGCGCTCATGCTTCAGGCCATCTCCCAGATGCGCGAGGTGTTCCCCGTCGTGAAGATGTACTGGGGCGTCGTGCCGACGTACCCGTCTGGGATGTGGACCTACGGCGCGGCCTCCCTCGCGGAGGACCCGGCCCATCCCCTCCGCGAGGTGATGGGCACGCGCTGGTACACCAACGCCATCCACCGCGCGGCGTTCGTCCTGCCCCCGTTCCTTGAGAGGCTGGTCCAGGAGGGCCGGGAGTAGGCCATGAAACGCGCCCCGGCGTCTTTGCTGGGGGGCCTTCTGACGCTCGCGCTGCTGCTGTCGCCGTCCCCGCGGGCGTCGTCGGCCCTGCCCGCGGCCCCCTCCGCAAAATGGGAGGCCTACCTTCCGGTCCTGCAGGACCCCGACAGGGGGCAGGACTCCATCAACACCCGGACGATCCAGCGCCGGGGGGAGGTTTTCTTCTTCCAGTACAGAAACGTCATCAGCCCGGCCTTCCGCAACCGCGCCCTGAGCGCCGTCAAGCCCACCGCCGCCCCGGCGGAGCGGACGGAGCGCCTCAGGCTCCGGCGCTGGGCGTCCCGCATTGGGTCCCGTGACGACAACGCCGCGGAGCGGCCCGCGC
>JAFUYV010000231.1 GCA_017476945.1 Fretibacterium sp. | reverse complement strand
TCTATCGCCTTTATGCTGAATCAGACCATGAAGCCGGACAAAATCATCCTTTGGTTGGGGGAGAAGGAGTTTTCTGGAAAAAAACTGCCCCGTATATTCAGGAAATTATTGGATTATGGGGTCGAAGTTCAGTTCAGAGAAGATGTAGGGCCACACACAAAATATTTTTACGCGGTTCAGGAGTACCCTGAAGACATCATCATCACCATTGACGATGATGTCCTATATGGTCCCGCCCTTGTTGAAAGCCTGTACCGCTCCTACCAAAAACATCCTGACTGCGTCTCCGCTTCATGCATCTACAAGATGAAGTTCGATGCCCGAGGCGCAGTCATGAAATATGACGACTGGGAGCAAAACTATATTGACCCCATGTATCTTGAGTCCCATCAGTATTTTGCACTTGGTGTTGGCGGCGTCCTGTACCCTTCTCAATCCTTGCCTCAGGAGACGTTCAACCTTCCTGCGCTGAAACAATACAGTTTTCATCAGGATGATATATGGCTGAAGTTCATGGAGGTCATCAACGACACAAAAGTCGTTTTTGCCCCTAACAAAACCTCAAACCATATAATCTCCGTCTCGCAAGCTACCGCTCTGTGGAGGACGAATTGCATTGGCGGAAACGACGAACAGCTTGCCATCATGATCGACGCATACAACGACTGGTTTGGAGATGGTCGTAAGTTGACAGACATCATGGCAGAAGGGTAACGCCAGGAAGGCACTTATCTATCACCTTTGTGGCTGTGTAAACGCAAATTAAAGCCGTCCTCCTAAAAAGAGGGCGGCCACTATTATTGAGTGTTCACAGGAGCAGGTGAGAGAAGGTTTCGCTATTTCACAATCCCGGCCAGGTCGAACACCGGGGTGAGGATCGCCAGCACGATGAAGCCCACGGAGACGCCTAGGAAGAGCACCATCAGCGGCTCCATCAGCGTGGAGACGCGCTCCATGCGGCTCTGGGCAATCTCGCGGCACTGATCGGAGACGTTCGCCAGCGCCTGGGCCAAGTCGCCGCCCATCTCCCCTACCCGGATGACCGCGACGGTGTCCTCCGCGAAGCCCACCTTCTCCAGCGCGCGATCGAAACGGTGCCCCGCCTTGACCATGTCCGCGCAGTCCAGCCACCGCTGCTTCTTCACGTCCATGGACGACGCCATCCTCAGCGCCTGAACCAGTGGGATGCCCGACCGCAGCAGCGTGCTGATGTGTGACATCACCAGCGCCAAGTTGAGCTGATCGCGGATGCCCCGCATGAAAGCCATAATGATGCTCTTGCCCCGCCGCTTCATCCACAGGAACAGAACCAGCAGCCCCAGCATGATCCAGAGGCCATAGTTCATCAGGAAGGACGACATCCCCAACAGGAGGCGCGTCGGCAGGGGCAAAGTTTGGTGCATGTCCTCGAACAGCTCGGATATCTTCGGAACCACGTAGGTTAACATGAAGGCGACAACCCCCACCCCCACCACCGCCATGACGATGGGGTAGGTCATGGCCCCGCGGATCTTGCGCCGCAGGCCATCCTCCAGCTTGAACTGTTCCGCGGCCTCCTCTAAAACGGAGATGAGCGACCCGCTCTGCTCGCCGGACTCCGCCACGCGCCACAGGCTCTCCCGAAACGCGCCGCTCTCGGCCAGGGCTGTATGAAACTTCCGCCCGCCCTCGACCTCGGCCAACAGCTTCTCCAGCGCGGGGCGCATGTGCCGGTCACGGGCCTGCTTCGTCATGATGCGCAGCGAGTCCGCCAGCGGCAGACCGGACTTCAGATACGACGCCAGGCTCCGGCAGAAGAAGATGTGCCCCTCCAGGGGCAAAACCTTCTGATGGGCGGGGCCGGCCTTCTTCTCCACCGCCGCCACGTCCACCACGACGATGCCGCGCTCCGTCAGGCGCTCCACCGCCTGCATGGACGACGAGGCGTCGATAGTCCCCTTCGTCGATTTTCCCTTCGCATCGTAGCCGGAGTAGCTGAAGTACGGCATGCCTATTCCTCCCCAGCCACGCGGACCAGCTCGTCGGGAGAGGTGAGGCCGGACTGCACCGCCGAGAGGCCAATCTCCCACAAGGTCTTAAAGCCGTTCTTCCGCGCGACCTCCCGCAGCTTCGACGCCGGCGCGCCGTTGACGAACGCCTCCTGCACCGCCTCGTCCACCACAAACTGCTCATAGAGCCCGACGCGGCCCCGATAGCCCGTGTTGTGGCACTCAGAGCAGCCCACGGGCTCAAAGGCTCGCGTGAGGCCCTGCTGGACCATCATCGCCGGCGGCTCGACCTCGCGACGGCAGTGTGGGCAGAGGCGGCGGGCCAGGCGCTGGGCCACCGTCCCAATCATGCAGCTTGCGGCCAAGTAGGGCTCAATCCCCATGTCCACCAGGCGGACGATCGCGCTGATGGAGTCGTTGGTGTGCAGCGTGGACAGCACCAGGTGCCCCGTCAGAGACGCCTGCACGCCGATATGCGCCGTCTCGAAGTCACGCATCTCGCCAATCATCACAATATCCGGGTCCTGACGAAGAATGGAGCGCAGTGCCGCCGCGAAGGTGACACCGGCCTTCTCGTTCACCTGAATCTGCGCCACGCCGGGCAGCGCGTACTCCACGGGGTCTTCCACCGTGATGATGTTCACCTCCGGGCGCGCGAGGGCCTGGAGGATAGCGTAGAGGCTTGTGGACTTGCCGGAGCCCGTGGGGCCGGTGAACAAAATCATCCCGTGCGGGCGGTGGATGAGCTGATCCATGATGTTCCGCTCCCGCTCCTCCATGCCCAGGTCCTCCAGGGTCATCAGGCCGTGTCCCTTGTCCAACAGGCGCATGGCGATGCGCTCGCCGTACTGCGTGGGGACAAGGCCAACACGGACGTCCACCGCCCGGTCGCCCAGCGTGATGCCGATACGGCCGTCTTGGGGGGCCATGTGCTCGGCGATATCCATCTTCGCCA
Source organism: Fretibacterium sp. (assembly GCA_017476945.1). Classification (GTDB taxonomy): domain Bacteria; phylum Synergistota; class Synergistia; order Synergistales; family Aminobacteriaceae; genus JAFUYV01. The sequence continues at coordinate 4,734 of JAFUYV010000231.1, read as the reverse complement.
TAACCTTGATGCGGCTCGTGAGGGGAGCCTGATGGGAACGGGGCAGGCGCAGGCGGTCTTGGAGCACGCCGTCGATGCGAAAGCGGATCAGCACCTCGTCCTCATAGGGTTCTACGTGAATGTCCGTCGCGCGCTGGCGCAGCGCGTCCACGAAGAGGCCATTCACCAGGCGGATGACCGGCACGTCCACCGAGTCGCTCAGGATATCCTCACGGCTCAGATCATCAATGTCATCAATGCCCTCCATGTTCTTGGCGGCCTCGTCCGCCGCGACGCTGCGGAGGTCGTAGAGGGTGCGGAGCAGGTCGCTGATCTCCTTCTCGCCGCGGATCTCCACGTCCACAGGGTGGCCCAACGCCACACCCAGCATCTGCGCCTTCGGCCACGCCTCCAGCGACGGGGCCCCTACGATCAATATGCCGTTCTCCAGCCGAAGGGGAACCACACGATTCTGTCGGAGGACGTCCAGCCCCATCCCCTCCGGCAGCAGCGCCGAGACCTCCTTCGCGTCCGGCAGGGGGGGCAGCGGGGCGGCCTCCTCCGGCCGGAGCCCCTCCTCCTCAGCGGGTGGGGTCTCCGGGTCCCGCCGCTCCTCCTCCAAAGTCGTCTCCAGCTCGGACATTGAGCAGCCCTTTCCCTACCGCTTCTTCTTCAGGCTCCGCTGGTAGAGCTCGCGGAACCGCCGGTCGGTCTCGGACTCGATGGGGCTGATGTCCAGGCTCCTCAGGACGCTGCGGGAACCCGCCGGGAAGAGCTTTTCGATGTCGGAGGAGACAGCCGCCGCCGGAGCGAAGGCCTCCATGAAGCCGGCCGCCCGCGCCGTCACCCCGCGCATCTCATCCGGGTTGTTGATGATCTGCGGCGTCAGGAAGATGACGAAGTCCACCTTCTCCGTGTCCTTCGAGACCTTTTTGAACAGGCCGCCGATCAGGGGGATGGAGGAGAAGCCGGGGACACCACGTCTCAACACCCGCTCTGTCTCCTTGATCATGCCACCCAGAATGATCGTCTCACCGTCGGCGACGACGACGGAGGTGTTCACCTCGCGTTTGGCCGTCACCGGCGTGACGGACCCCGTGGCGGTCAACACGTCCTCGGTCGTCTGCTTGATGTCGAGGGCCACGATGTTGCCGCTGCGGATGTGGGGCGTCACGGTCAGGGTCAGGCCCGTGTCCTTGTAATCGTAGTTGTTCTGGATGGCGCTGACATTGGACAGGTCGGATGTGGAGCCCTTCAGCACGGGGATGACCTGCCCCACCTGGAAGGAACTTTCCTTGTTGTCCGTGCACATCAGCCGCGGCACGGAGAGGACGTTCACCGCGTCATATTTCTTCAGCATCTCGACTGTGGCGTACATCAGGGCCAACGGCTCCGTCTCCGTCGTCTGATAGGCGTTGCCGTGGACGTCATACTCAATTCGCTGCTTCTTGGAGAGGTCCGAGTAGAAGGTCATGAACTGCGAAGGGATGGAGCTCTCGCCCACCTGCGCCATGCCGCCCAGCATGAACTGATCCCAAATCTGGCCACCGAGGAAGTTCCAGTCAATGCCGTTGCGATCAAGGTTCGTAACGTTGATCTCCGCGATAAAGCCGCGCAGCAGCACCTGCTTAGCCTGGACGTCGATCGCCTCCAGCACGCGCACCAGCGCCTCGTACTGCCGGTCGGACGCGGCGATGATCAGGCTGTTGGTCGCGAGGTCCGGCACCACCGCGGTAGGGTACTTGCCCTCCTGGTTCGGCTGGAGCAGGGCGGAGGCCGCGATGACCTTGCCAAGCTGCTCGGCCGCCGCGGTCGCGTCGATATTCTTGAGCTTATAGACGTAGAAGCCGCCGGCCTGAGTGTCCACGTCCAATTCCTGGACGATCTTCGCCGCCCTCTCAATGGCCCCGCGGTTCCCCACAACGATGACCTTGTGGCTCAGCGGTTCCGCGACGGCGGAGAGGCCCTGAAGGGGCCCGCCCGTCTGGGCGACAGCGTTGAGCTGGTTCGCCACCGTGGCCGCGTCCCCATGCTTCAGGGTGAAGGTGCGGCTGACCCGAGCGCTCTGCGGGGTGTCCATCTTGCGCAACAGGTCCACGGCCTTGTTCACGTCCGTCGCCCTCCCCTGAAGCAGGATATCCCGATTGTTGCCCACGGGCAGCACGATCAGGTCCTTGCCAAAGGCGTTCTGGAGGGCCGGCACGACAGACTCCACCGTCACGTAGTCCAGCGGGACGATGTACGTCACCGTCTCCTCGCCGTAGCCGGGGCCCGAACGCCCGCGGCTGACCGTCGCCGACGGGCTGACGCCGCCCTGTCGCACGATGGAGTATGACCCCATGTCCTGAAGGGAAAAGCCATACATCTGGAGGGTGGAGAGCATGATCTGCCGCGCCTCGCTGAGGGACGAGGGGCGCGGGGAGATGATGGTGATCTTCGCCGTGATGTTCGGGGGAACGATGATGTTCTCCTGAAGCAGCTCCGACATGAAGCGGACGAACTTCACCAGGTCCATGTCCTTAAAGTTGAACTGCACCAGGCCGGACCGGCGCATGGCCTGGGCCGCGTCGATGAGGTCCCCTTCCTCCTCAGGCGACATGGCGGGCGCGGCCGCAGCCCCTTCCGGCGCAGGCTGTGCCAGGGCGGGAAACGCCCCCAACACGGCCAGCATCAGGGCGCTCAACAAAAATATCCCGCATACTCTCCTCAAAGGTCCTTCCCCCTTCGCCGAAGCCCACTGAAAAAAGGCCGCGGCAACTCTCCGTACTCTATCCTGCCAGGACTTTACCTCATCAGGCAAAAAACTTTATCCGGCAAAAGGCAGAATTTTATCCCGCTTCGCCCTTAATTGTACACTACTGATGCAGATAAAGGACCATCGAGCGGCCCCCTACCGTCACCTTCACCCGCTTAAAGGACAGCTCGTAGCTCTCCACCGGCACGGAGTCCAGTTCCGTACTCCACTCTACGCCGTCCTCCCTGCCGCTGTCCGGCATGTCCCTCTCCGCCCGAAAGCGCAGCCACAGCCTCTGGGCCGCGGCGGTCAGCTCGCGCTCCCCCTCTATTTCCGCCAGGGACCGCAACGACATCGTCACCAGCCGGAAGCCCGCTGAGACCACCAGTCCCGCGATCGCCACCGCGACCAGCACCTCCATCAGAGTAAAGCCACGGCGCCTTCGCAAGGCGCCCCTCCTCTCAGCGCACCACATAACGCAGGGACGTTGGCTTCCCCTTACGGGTCACCTCCACGTCGAAGCGCTCGCTGTTCATCAGGGAGTTGATGGAGTTCGCGATGTCCGCCATGTTGGAGAAGGGGATGCCGTTAACGCCCTTGATGATGTCACCCTTCTGCACCCCGAGCTGCTTGAGGATGCTGTCGTTCTGTATCCACTGAATCTGGAGGCCAGGCTCGCCATCCTTCGGGCGCAGGCGTACCTTCTTAAGCTCGTCAAAGGGGTTTTGTACGAGCTGATTGACCAGCCCGCTGGGGATCTCCCCATCCTGCTCCCCCGGCTTGGCCGGGACGACGCTGCCCACCGGGACATCGGCCGGGACAGCCCTGGCAGCGACGGGCTTCGCCGCCGCCCTCACCGTCTGGGGACCGTAGAGGAGCTCGCGCACAACCACCTCATCGTCCCGGACAAACGTCGCCCCGCGGTAGGTTACCTTTGCCAGCGTGTAGACGTCAAAACTCGTGTCGACCAGCACCAGATGGACCTGCCCCTTGTCCTCAAGCCACACCCCCACGTCCGGCAGCGTGCCGCGCACAATGGCGTCCGCCAGGGAGCCCGTAACCACCACCTCATCGGGTTTCTCCTCCGGCACCTCACTTTCGGTGGACAGGACCATCGGCGAGGTGCGGAACGGGTTAGCTGTCAGAAAGGCGTCCAGCCCCGCCGAACTCTTGGTCTCCTGCTTCGCCACCTCCGTCCCCAACGCGCCTCTCCGCTGTGCGGCCGTGCCTCCGGCAAACCGGTCGAGGGCGATGCCCAGGCAGACCGCGGCAAACCAGCCCAGAGTCCCCCCAAGCAAGAGAGGCAGCGCCAGCTTCCATAGAGCGTAAAACTTTCCTCCCTCGTTACGCGGGGCCTTCTCCCCTGCCTCCCCGGCGTGGGGCGCACGGGCAGCACGTCCTTTCAGGGCGCTCAGAAACCTCAAATTCATCGCCATCTAATTCGCCCCTCCCTGACGGCGCAGGAACCAACGGTTCCCCTCCTTGACAAGGGGCAGGAAGTTCTTGAGCGTGTCCATGTTCCCCTCAAAGGATGCCGGCACTTTCATCTCAGCCTCCGCGCGGCCTATCTTCATGCGGGCCGGGTCGATCGTTAAAAAACCTTCCAGCACAAAATCTCCATCGGCGTGCAGCCCCTCCAGCAGGACCTCCGAGGGCGCGGCCGTCAGCAGGAAACCCCCATCGCCCAGGTTCATCTTCTGCCCCATCATCATCGACCCCCCGCGGAACTCCATCTCGCAGACCGGGGCCAGGCTCATCAGGCTGGCCAGGAGCTGCGGGCGCAGGGTGAGAGAGGCGAAGGAGAAGTTCACGAAGCCCCCGACCGAGAGGCCGTTCACCGTGAAGCCCCCTTCCTCGCCCTCGACATCCGAGAAGTCGAGCCGCATGCCCTTCCCCTCCAGCCCGGAGGCCCCCAGGGACAGCGCAGCCATCCCCGCCTCGCGCCACGGCATGAAGACCCACAGCGCCGCGCAGAAACCCGCGATGAGCAGTGCCGTTTTCAGAAGCAGCAGCAGCGCCTT
>JAFUYV010000230.1 GCA_017476945.1 Fretibacterium sp. | reverse complement strand
GCGTTGAGCCCCATGCCCGGCGCCAGCGCGATGGGGTAGTTGGCCAGCGCCGCCATCAGGAAGGTCCCCAGCGCCGAGGCGAGGCACGTGACCACGACCAGGGCGTTGAAGTCCATGCCCGTCTGGCTGAGGATGCCGGGGTTGACGAAGATGATGTACGACATGGTGACGAACGTCGTCACCCCAGCCAGCACCTCCGTCCAAAAGGTGCTCCCGTTCTCCCGAATCTTGAACAAACTCTCCAAATGAAACACGCTCCTTTGAAAGGAATTTGGAACTGAGGTTCTATCTCACGAAAAGGGGCTGAACGCCGCCCTTTGTGATGTCAATGTAGCCCTGGTCCGTGATGCGCAGCTCCGGGATGACGGACAGGCAGAGGAAGGATAATACCATAAAAGGATGGGCAATGCGAACGCCCAGCTCCGACGCGCGTATCTCCAGCTCCGCCAGGTCGTCGGCCGTCTCCTCCGCGCCGCGGTCCGTCATGAGGCCGCCGATGGGCAGGGGGAGCGTCCCCCTCACCTCGCCGCCCTCCGCCGCGGTCAGTCCCCCGCCCGTCTCGCTCAGCCGCGTCAGGGCCGTGACGATGGATTGGTCGTCCGCGCCGGCCGCCACAAAATTGTGCGCGTCGTGGGCCACGGATGAGGCGATCGCGCCGCGCCTGATCCCCAGTCCGGATACAAAGCCCACAGCCAGGCGGCCCGTGTTGCGGTGACGCTCCAGGACGACAATTTTCGCAATATCGTTGTCCGGGTCGGCCACGGCAAGGCCGTTCTCGACCAGAGGGGCCTTGTGGAGGGTCTGGGTGATGACGTTGCCCTCCGTCACGCCGATGACGTTAATCAGGGGGCCTGTCGCCGGCACGCGGAGCTGCTCAAGCTGCGGCGGCGTGATTTTTGGGGCTGAAGGGAGGGGAACGGATACGCGGCCCCCCTCCGCCCTGACAAGCTCTCCGTCTCGGACGACCTGCCGCCCATCCTTCCAGACGTGCCGGACATTAAATTTCTCCAGCGAGTTCACCAGCACCAGGTCGGCGCGCCGGCCCGGGGCAATGGCTCCGCGGTCCCACAGGCGGAAGTACTCGGCGGGGGAGAGCGTCACCAGCCGCAGGGCGACGAGCGGATCGATGCCCTCCTGTATCATGATCCGCACCTTCGCGTCCATGTGGCCGACCTCCTTGATGTACAGCGCGGTGATGTCGTCCGTCACGGCCATGCAGCGGGCGAAGTACAGGGGATTTTCCCTCAGGAGCGGCAGGAGCGTCCGCAGGTTCGGGAAGGACGCCCCCTCGCGGATCATCAGCCACATCCCGCGCCGCAGCTTCTCGCGGGCCTCCTCCAGCGTCGAGCACTCGTGGTCCGACGACACGCCGGAGGTCAGGTAGGCGTTCAACGCCTTGCCGCTCACGCCGGGGGCATGGCCCGTCAGCGGCACGTCTCCGGCGGCGGCGATCTTGCCCCACACGGCGGGGTCGCCGGCGATGAGGGCGGGGAAGTTCATCATCTCGCCCAGGTGCTGACACCAGCCGTTCCGGAACATCTCCTGAATGGCGGACATGTCCAGCTCGTCATAGGGCGTCTCGAACTCCGACGCGGGGACGCAGGACGGCGCACCCAGAAACACGTCAACGGGCAGGCCGAAGCTCGCCTGGCGCATGTACTCCACGCCGGCCATGCCCAGGGCGTTGGCGATCTCGTGGGGGTCGGCCATGACCGCGGACGTCCCGTGCGGCGCTACGGCCTCGGCAAACGCGCGCGGCGCAAGCATGGTGCTCTCGATGTGGACGTGCCCGTCGATCATGCCCGGGGTCAGCACAGCCCCCTCTGCGTCAAAGGCCTCCCGCCCCTCGTAGCCCCTGCCCACGCCGGCGATCCTCCCGCCGCAGACGGCCACGTCGGCCTCCTCGTACTCCAGCGTGAAGACGTTGGCGACGCGGGCGTTTTTAATCACGAAATCCGCCGGCCGGTCTCCCCGCGCGGCGGCAAGCAGTTGATTCATGAGCGTTGTCCCCCTCCTTACACGCTCACACGTCCAGGCAGCTTCCGCCAATGAACTCGCGGATGACGGAGTTGTTCGGGATGCCGTCGTTGTTGATAGACGGCACGAAGCGCAGGATGTTCAGCAGGCGCAGGGCCTCGCTGAAGACCGTCGAGTTCTCGTCCACCGTGTGCAGCAGCGGCTCCACGTAGGGTTTCAGCACACCGAGCTCGTAGGGCAGCGCCGAGTTGAACAGGGCGTTGGCGCGGTTCCGATACGGGAAGATGTACCGCTTCGCGCCCCGGATGACCTTGGGGTAGATCTCCAACGTCGTCTGGGCGGACTTGCCTCGGGTGCGGTAGTCCCGGATGATGCGGCGAAGCAGGCGGTTGTCGCTGGTGCTGGTTCGGTTGTGGGGGTCGATGCAGATCCCCGTCAGGGGCGAGACGAAGATGCCGTACCGGGCGTCCTCCGGGGCCATCGCCAGGATGTGGTCGTTCAGGCCGTGGATGCCCTCCATGATCAGCACGTCCGACTCCCGGAGCTGGATGACCTTCCCCGGCTCCTTCTTCCCCGTGATGAAGTTGTAAACCGGCGTCGTGACCTCCTCGCCCGCCAGGATGCGCTGCAGATTGTCCTCCAGCAGCTCCAGGTCCAGCGCGTCCAGCCGCTCGTAGTCGTACTCGCCGTTCTCATCCTTCGGGGATTCCTCACGCTCCTTGAAATAATTGTCCAGGGGCAGGGTGACGGGCGTGCGGCCGCAGACCAGAAGCTGCACCTTCAGACGCTCGGAGAACGTCGTCTTGCCGGAGGCCGAGGGCCCCGCGATGGTGACGACCTTGACGGGCCGGGAGGCGATGTCCTCGGCAATGTTGCCCAGCCTCTGGGAGTGGAACGCCTCGGCGATGAGCACCAGCTCCTGCGTCTTGCCCTCCGTGACGCGGTGGTGCAGCTTGTTCAGGTAGTTCAGGTCCAGCACGTCCAGCCAGTGCGCGTAGTCGAAGAACACGGTGCCCATCGACGACGTAGCCTGGAAGGGCGGCAGCTCTCCCTCCGGCGTCTCCACCGTGGGGAACTGGAGCACCATGCCGTGAGCGTAGGGCACGATGTCGAACGTCTTAAGCATCCCCGTCGAGGGAGCCAGGGGCGTCCCGCAGAAGTAGCCGTAGCGGTCACCACAGCGGTAGACCTCCACGGGGTCCAGGTTCGCCCGGACGAAGAGCTCCGCAATCTCCGGCTCGCCCTGACGCTGGAAGATGCGCTTGGCCTTGTCGATGGTCAGGACCTCGCGGGTGATGGGCAAGTTACGGCGCACGAGGTTCTGCATCTCCGTCCGTATCCTGTCCACGTCCTCCTGCGTGGCCGGGCCGTCCTCGAACTCCCAGTAGTGCCCCTCGCCAATGGAGTGGCGCAGGATGGCCTTGCGGGTCTGGCGGTACTGGGGCGAGGCGTCCAGGACCTTCTCGCAGGCGATGACGAACAGGAAATCCAACGATCTCTGGTAG
>JAFUYV010000229.1 GCA_017476945.1 Fretibacterium sp. | reverse complement strand
GATCAGGACGATGCGAAGACGGTCCTTGGCCTTCTGACCGGAGCCGTCGTTACCGCCGCCAAAAATCTTCTTGAAAAAATCCAAGTCAATCTCCCCCTTGCGTGGCTAACGTTTCTTCGTAAAGAACTTCTTGATCCGGTCAAAGAAGCCCCGGGGAACATAAGCCTGAAGGTCCATCAGGGGGACATCGCGTCCCAGAAGGCGCTCGGCGATGTTGAGATAGGCCTGGGCCGCGGGCGACTCGCTGGACATGGTCATCGGCTCGCCGTTGTTCGTGGCCTTGATGACGTTCTCGTCCTCAGGCACGACGCCGATCAGGGGGATGGAGAGCACGTCGAGGATGTCCTCCCGCGCCAGCATGTCCCCGTCTTGGACCATGTTGGGCCGGAGACGGTTGATGATGAGGCGGATCGGGGACTTGCCCATGGACTCCAGCATCCCGATAATGCGGTCCGCGTCTCTCACGGCGGGTATCTCCGGCGTGGTGACAACAAGGGCCTCATCCGCGCCGGCCGCCGCATTCTTGAACCCGCCCTCGATCCCGGCCGGGCAGTCCAGGAAGATGAAGTCGAAGTTCTCCTGCTTCAGCTCCTCGCAGAGCTGGACCATCTGCTCCGGGTTAACGGCGTCCTTTGTGCGCGTCTGCGCGGCGGGCAGCAGAAAGAGGTTCGGCACCCGCTTGTCCCGGACCAGGGCCTGGCTCAGGCGGCAATTCTTCTCGATGACGTCGATGAAGTTGAAGACCACCCTGTTCTCAAGCCCCATAATCACGTCCAGATTCCGCAGCCCCACGTCCGCGTCAACCGCCACGACCTTCTTTCCGAACTTCGCCAGGGCCGCGGCGATATTCGCGGTCGAGGTGGTCTTCCCGACGCCCCCCTTACCGGAGGTGGTGACAATAACCCTCGCTGGCACTAGAAACCCTCCATTCATCTGTATCAAATTATCTGTATCAAAATCCATATAGCCAATCACGGTGAAAACCAAACGTCACTAAAACGGCCACAGCCTCCCCCTCTCGTTCATGGCGGTGTTCTCCCGGATGGTCGGCGTCCCGTCCTCCAGCGTAATGAGGACGGGCTTTTTCCACCCCTCGGTGGCGGCGTCCGCGTAGCATATCTTGTGGCCCAGCCGGACCTGCGCGGTCTCGAAGCTGCCGGCCAGCACGAAAGCGTCCTCCTGGTCGCCCTGTCCCGCGTGGACGAGGCCCCTCAGCCGCCCCGCCACCACCACGCTTCCTCCCGCGACGATCTCCGCCCCGGAGTTCAGGTGCCCCCACAGGATCACGTCCCCCTGGGCCCTGACGCTCTGCCCTGACCTCATGGACGTGGGGATAAACTTCAGCCTGCGACGCCGGGGCTTTCGCTCCTGCTGTGGCTCGGGCTCCACGGCCGGCGCAGGGGGCAGGTCGGCCGGGGGCTCCATCACCGAGAAGCCGGAGCCTCGGAAGAGCCGTATCGACTCCGCCTTGGTGGAGAGCCACGCCAGCACCCTCACCTCCTTCTCCCACATCACCTGAAGGAGGCGGAGGAGCAGCCCCGGGGAACAGGCGCGAGCCCGGAAGTCCAGCACGATCCCCTCGCCCTCCGGCAGGAGGTAGGACCCCGTGGGAATCCTGGACAGGAGTTCCAGGAGGACGCCCTCGTCCGGGGATTCGGGCATGGCGATGCGTATGCCGTAGTGCGTCCTCTCCATGTTGATCTGGGCGGCCGCCCCCCGCTTCTGTGTGTTACGCCTGCGCGCGATTTTCAGCTTCAATTTCCGTTCCCCTCAATTCCCGTCCCCGCTCCCTGTCCGCCCACTGGCCCCGTCGGATGGCTCAGGATGTAGGCCAGCACCTCACCGACGATGGGCGCCGCGACGCTGCTGCCGTGCTTCCCCGCCTCGATGACCGCCACCGCCACAACCTGCGGGGCCTCCGCCGGCGCGTAACCGGCAAAGAGCGCGTGATCGTCCCCGTGGGCGTTCTGGGCCGTCCCCGTCTTCCCCGCGACGGTCACGCCGAACTTCCCCGCCCGCGCGCCCGTCCCGCGGCTCACGACGTAATCCAGCCCCCTCTGCACGAGGGCGAGCCTCTCCGGGGCCAGCCCCAGGTCCTCCGGCTCCTCGTAGTTCAGGGCGCACAGGTGCGGCCTCACCAGTTTACCCCCATTCGCAATCGCCGCATAGACCCGGGCGATCTGGAGGGGCGTCATCAGGAGGTACCCCTGGCCGATGGAGTAGTTCACCGTGTCGCCCCGCACCCAGCCGCTCTTGAAGCGACGCTGCTTCCATTCCGGCCCCGCGATGTTCCCCGCGCTCTCGCCGGGCAGGTCGATCCCCGTGGGCTCCCCCAGACGGAACCTCCGCCCCCATTTTATCAGACGTTCGATGCCTATCTTCAGCCCCACCTGATAAAAGTATACATCACAGGAGTGCTGAAGGGCCGAGAGGACGTTGAGAGAGCCGTGGCCGCTGTGCTTCCAGCAGCGGAAGGAACGCGAGCCAACCTTCAGCGCGCCGCCGCAGTGGAACGTCGTGCCCTCCGTGATAGCCCCCTCCTCCAGGGCCGCCACGGACATGAACGCCTTGAAGGTGGAGGCCGGCGGGTATATTCCCGCGATGCCCCGGTCCAGCATCGGGCGGTCGGGGTCGTTCACGATGCTGTTCCACTCCCGGCCCGAGACCCCCCAGGCCAGGGGGTTGTTGTCGTAGGTCGGCGAGGACGCGAGGGCCAGGACCGCTCCCGTCCTGACATCCATCGCAACGAGGGCCCCCTTGTAGTCCTTCAGCAGCTCCACCGCCAGCCTCTGCACCCCCGTGTCCAGGGTCAGGCGCAGGTCCTCGCCCTTCGCCGCCGGCCGGGAGTCCAGGGTCCGCACGCGCCGCCCCCGCGCGTCCACCTCCAGAGCCTCCTCCCCCGCCGCACCGCGCAGCCTCGCCTCGTAGGCCCGCTCGATGCCGGATTTGCCGATGAGGTCCCCGCCCAGGTAGCTGTCCTCCTCCGTGCTGGCCCTCAGCTCCTCCTCCGAGATCTCCCCCACGTAGCCCAGGACGTTCGCCGCCATCGCCCCGGCCGGGTAGGTGCGCCTCCAGACGGGCATGGGGAACAGCTCCCGCGGAAAATCCGGGTCCGCCACCAAGTCCGCCATCTGGGGCATCGTCAGGTTCGGCACGAGCCGCATCACGCGGTAGGGGGTCAGGCGCTGCTGCTTGATAATCTTTTCGAGGCTCGGGACCGTTATCGGGATGCCGTGGCGCGTCAGGACGCCGCTGAACCGCTCCAATTTCGCCGGCGTGTCCAGGTCCAGGGGATACCCCATGATGCAGAAGGTCGTCTCGTTCACCGCCAAGGGGACGCCGTTGCGGTCAAAGACCTCTCCCCTCGGCGCGGAGAAGCGGATCAGGCGGAGGCGGTTGTTGTAGGCCAGCCGGACGGACTTATCCCCCTGATAGATCTG